>DAIQBQ010000040.1:0-13944 GCA_036781065.1 Actinomycetota bacterium | reverse complement strand
CGCGCTTCGGGCACGATCCGCGGGTCGGCGGTGTAGACGCCGTCGACGTCGGTGTAGATCTCGCAGGTGTCGGCGTTGACCGCCGCCGCCAGAGCGACCGCCGTGGTGTCGGAGCCGCCCCGGCCCAGCGTCGTGACGTCCCGACCGGTCGACACCCCCTGGAAGCCGGCGACGATCACGATCTTGCCGGCCTCGAGCGCCTCCAGGATCCGCCGGGCACGCACCTCGACGATACGGGCCTTGGTGTGGGTGGTGTCGGTGACGATGCCGGCCTGCGACCCGGTCAGGCTGACCGCCTCGTGGCCCATGTCGATGATCGCCATCGACAGCAGCGACATCGAGATCCGCTCCCCGGCCGAGAGCAGCATGTCGAGCTCGCGGGCGTGCGGGACCGGCGAGATCTCCTTGGCCTGCGCCATCAGATGGTCGGTCGTGTCGCCCATTGCGGAAACGACGACGACGACCTGGTTGCCTGCCTGGGCGGTGCTGACGATGCGGCCGGCTACCCGGTGCAGGTGCTCGGGAGTCGCCACCGACGACCCGCCGTACTTCTGGACGATGATTGCCATGGGACTTCCACTCCCTACCTTCTGCCGACGGTGCCGGAACTGGCGCCGGCAGTCGTCTCTAACGGCGCACCCGGCGCGACGAGGAGCCGGAGAACGGGTTCCGCCACGACCCGTGCCGGCGTCGCTGTGCGGCTCCGCTCCCGCTCCGTCCGGACTACGTCCGGTCTGCGCTCAAGGAGAAAGCTTACTTGTGGGCCGAGAACTCGCGGCGCCCGGCCAGCGCCCGGCCCAGCGTCAGCTCGTCGGCGTATTCCAGGTCACCCCCGACCGGCAGCCCGCTGGCGATGCGCGTGACCCGCACCCCGAGCGGGCCGATCAGCCGGGCGAGGTACATCCCGGTTGCCTCGCCCTCGACATTGGGGTTGGTCGCCACGATGACCTCGGTGATCCCCTCGGCGGGGATCCGGGTCAGCAACTCGGCGACCCGGAGGTCGTCGGGGCCGATCCCGTCGATCGGGGAGATCGCCCCGCCGAGCACGTGGTACAGCCCGCGGAACTCGCCGGTCTTCTCGATGGCCTCGATGTCGCGGGCCTCTTCGACGACGCAGACAGTCGCCGGCTCGCGGCGGTCGCTGGTGCAGTAACCGCACAGGTCGCCCGTGGTGATGTTGAAGCACCGGGTGCAGTACCGGGTCTTCTCCTTGACCGCGACGACCGCCGCGGCCAGCCGGCGGGCCTCGGCGGCGTCGACCTTCAGGATGTGGAAGGCGAGGCGCTGCGCAGTCTTGGGGCCGATCCCGGGCAGCCGGGTCAGCTCCTCAACGAGGTCCTGCACCGGCCCGGCGAGCATGGTGGCTACGAACCGCGCCGGCTTAGCGCATGCCTGGCATTCCGGGGAGGCCCATGCCCATGCCCCCGGTCAGCCCGCCGAGTCGCTCGGCTGCCAGGGCCGACTTCGCCGATAGGGCGGAGTTGATGGCCGCCCGCACCAGGTCCTCGAGCATGCCCGGGTCATCGGGGTCCACGGCGTCCGCCGAGATGGTCACCCTGCTGGCCTCCTCGCCGGTGAACTCGACCGTGACCGCCCCGCCCCCGGCCTGGCCCTCGACGACGGCCACGGCAAGCTCGTCCTGGGCCTTCGCCAGCTCGGCTTGCATCTTTTGGACCTGCTTCATCATCTTGTTCATGTCCATGGCAGCTAGGTCTCCTCGACGATCTCGGCGGCGAATCCCTTGCGGATGAGGTCGATCGGATCCATGGGGGGGTTCGGAGCTGGCCCGTCCGCCGGGCCGTCATCGTAGGGCCCTGACCGGAAATCGCCAGACGGGTCCGAGTCCCCGCCGGAATCCTTGCCATTCTCACCCAGGACGCAACGAATCGCCGGACGTACGCCGAATGTTTCGGAGAGCGCCTCGAGCAGCGGGTTCAGGTAGCCCCTGCGCGGGTCCGCGACCTGGTCCCGGTGGAAGCTGTGCGAGGGCTTGAATTCGAGGACCAGCTCGCCGTCGGTGTAGGCCGCCGGAACTGCCCCCTGGAGCATCGCCTCGGCGGTGATTTTTTTCCGCTTCACCAGCCCCATGACCGAAGGCCAGGCCCGCCGGAGGTGGTCGAGGTCGATGGTCGCTGCCGGCCGGGGCGCGGCCGGGGCGGGAGCGGGTGGTGGGGCGGGAGCGGGTGGTGGAACCGGGTCTGCCGCCGGGTGGGCGCCCGCTGGCCGCGGGCCGACCGGACCGGACGGCCGGACGAGCTCCAGGCGGCTGCCCTCAGCGGCGCCGGGGGGCCCGCCGGGCGCGGCTTCGCGGGCGGGAGGTGGCTCCCAGGCCGGGTGCCCTCCGGGCGCGCTCCGGATCGGCGGTGGCTCTGGCTTGGTCGGCGACACCACCTCCACCACACGCACCGGGGGAGGGACGGGTGGGGCTGCGCGCCGGGTGCCCTCTGGGCGCGCCTCTTCGGGCGTGGTTTGGATCCCCGACGACTTCTCCAGCCGCTCCACCCGGGCGAGCAGCGACGACGGCGTGGCGTGCAGCTCCGGGCGGGCCATGCGGACCAGGGCGATCTCCATCCCCAGCCTGCTGTCCATCCCCTGGCGGAGCTGGATGCTGGTCTCCCCGGCCAGGTCGAGGATGCGGAGCAGGTCGGCCGGGCCGAACCGGTTGGCCTGGGCGCGGAGCCGGTCGAGCGCATCGTCGGCGACGTCGAGGATCTCCTGAGCGGCCGCCGCGTGCTGCACCAGGAAGACCGCCCGGAGGTGGTCGATCAGCGCCCGCAGGAACTCCCGGGGGTCCTGACCGGAGCGGATCAGCCGGTCGGTGAAGCCGAAGCAGGCCCCGGCATCCCGCTCCGAGATCAGATCGACCGCCTCGAAGAGCAGGTCGCCCGGGACCGAGCCGAACAGCCGGGAGACATCCTCGGAGGAGATCGTCGAGCCCGAGTAGGAGACCGCCTGATCGAGGAGTCCGAGCGCGTCGCGCACCGAGCCGGTTGTCCGGGAGGCGATCAGGGCGGCGGCGGCGCCGTCGATCGTCACGCCCTCGGCGGCGCACACCTGCATGATCCGTTGAGCGACCGCCTCGGCGTCGACCGACCGGAACTCGTAGCGCTGGCACCGGTCGAGGACGGTCTGCAGCACCTTGGCGGGCTCGGTGGTGGCGAAGACGAAGACGACGTGCGCCGGCGGCTCCTCCAGCACCTTGAGCAGGGCGTTGTTGGCGGCGGTGGTCAGCATGTGGCACTCGTCGAGGATGTAGACCTTCCACCGCCCGCTGACCGGGGAGTAGGCGACCTTGTCCCGGAGCTCCCGGGCGTCGTCCACCGATCCGTGCGAGGCGGCGTCGATCTCGACCACGTCGAGCGAGCTGCCCTCAGTGATCTCCTGGCATGAAACGCAGATATTGTCCGGCTCACGAGTCGGCGCCCGCTCGCAGTTGAGCGCCTTGGCGAGGATCCGGGCCGTCGATGTCTTGCCCGTCCCCCGGGGGCCGGAGAACAGCAGGGCGTGGGGCAGCCGCTGCTCGGCGAGCGCGTTCTGGAGGGTCCGCGTGACGTGGCTCTGGCCGACCACTTCGGCGAACGTCTGGGGACGGTAGCGGCGGTAAAGAGACTGCTGGCCCATGGGCTACCAGCCTATCCCTGCGCTCGGTGGCCGCCCGCCCGGCCCGGCCCTCGCCGGCGCTGCCGGGCATGGCCGGGCGGGCGACGTCCCCGCTTGCAACGACAAGGAGCCCAGACTTTCCTATCCATGGGCTCTATGGATATTTTGTGGATCATTAGAGTTGATTATAGTGTTTTGTGATCCACAAAACATCTGGGAGCTGCTTTGTCATAGCGCAGATCCTCGGGCAGCCCCCTCGGCCCCGGACTCGCCGGGCCGGTACACTCTGCCCGCGGTCGCGCTAGGTGGGGAGTTGGCGGTTCCCTGTACTTCAAATCCGCCTTATGGGAGGCTGAATTCCCGCCAGCGGCCCCGCGAGCTTGCAGGAAGCAGCCTGTCGTCGGTGCTGATGGCTGGGTCCCGCGCGAGCCAGCGCCGTGAACCGGGTCAGGTCCGGAAGGAAGCAGCCCTAAGCGGAAGGCGGCGGCGCCGCGGGGTCACCTGGCCTGAGCTGGCGGCATGCAGCGCACCCAGGCCCGCGAGGTCAATGGTGGGTGCGCGACCGCACTTCTTACCCTCCCAGCCCGGCAACCGGGTTCCTCCCGGCGCGGCACCGGGCCGACCGTAGCGGAGGCGGCGCGATTTGAACGCGCGAGGGGCTTGTGACCCCAACGGGTATTCCAGACCCGCGCCATAGGCCAAGCTAGGCGACGCCTCCGCCGCAAATTGTACGCGTTGTACGCGCATCCGCAGCCTGAGCCGGGTGGTGAGCGGTTTGGTCACCCGTGTTTACGGGTTTCTTCCACAAGCTCGCGAGAGAAATTCGGCACCATCCCCCAGTCGGTCTCCCCTCAAATGGTTAGAAGTCGGCCACCTTGGGCAGACTTGCGGGGTCCCCGACTAGGTAATATAGGTCGCGGAGTCCTCAGGCGGCCGCTTGGGGGCTATGGTTCAATCAAATGCTAAAGGGGGGGTGGTCTGATTGGATCGTAATTTCCGGCGGCCAGCTTCGGCATTGTTTGGACGTCCAGGGGCGCGGCTGCCCCGGATGGTCGCTGTGTCGCTCGGCTTCCTACTCGCTGCCACCGTGTGGCTTGCCGGCGGGCTCCCTGCTCGGGCACAGACGGTGCCCACCTGCGCAGTCGGCTCGAACGCCTGCCAGCAAGCACTCCTCTGGGTGAGTAAGAGCGGTGCTATCACGCAAAAGGTGTCCATCCCCGGAAACAATACCGAAACCAGCCATAACGACGCGCTCGAATGCCACGGCCCGGCCGCCGGCGAGTGCTACCTGGCCTTCGGCGCCAACGGTGTGGGTGTCCTGTACACGACCAACGACCAGAGCTGCAACATGATCCCGACCGCCAACGTCACCGAGATCGGGGGCACTGGTAGCCGCTACGACGCGATGGCGCTCGACCCGTCCAACGGCACGCTCTACGGCGTCCAGGGCAGCGAGTTCGGGTCGATCAATACCTCGAACGGGGCCTTCACCGGTATCGGCAGCCTTGGCGGGTCGATCCCTTCGGGGTTGATCGGCGATAGCAACGACCTGCTGCTGGCGATGGCCTGGGACCCGGGCACCGGGGATTTCCTCGCCAGCGTCGACCAGGGCCACGCCACGGGGGCCAGCCTGCTGATCCACATCAACCCGTCCACCGGGGCGGTCGTGCCGAACAGCTTCGGTGGCACCGACTACCTTGCCGTCACCCCTGACGGCGGCCGCAACGAGGTGTCGGGCATGGTCTTCGTCGGCAGCACGCTCTATGCCGCCACCAGCCAGGCCGACAACAACGGCCACCTGGAGACGATGAACCCGTCGACCGGGGTCCTCACCGACGTCGGCCCCAACGACTCCGGGATCGGCAAGGTCCGCAGCCTGACCGCGGACTCGTCCGGCCAGCTGTACGGCTTGACCGGCACCGCCGGCGGCTTCGTGTCACCGATCCCCTGCCCGTCGCCTTCGCCCAGCCCGAGCTCGTCGGTGGCGCCCGGCCCCAGCCCGTCGGCTTCGCCCCAGATCCTTCCGACGCAGGTCGTCCGGTCGCCCTCGGCGCCCACCCCGGCCCCGTCGACATCGGTGCTCGGCCTCCAGATCACCAGGAAGCCGGTCCTGCCGGTCACCGGGTTCAACCTGGTGCCGGTGCTGATGGCGGCGGTGGTCGCCTACCTGTTCGGCCTGTTGGCCCTGGCGCTGTCGTCCAAGCGCAACCTCGGCCTCCTGCGCAAGCGGGTGACCCGCATCTGGCACCGCGGCGAGGAGGGCACCGGCTGACCGCTCCCGGGCACCGCTGAGCCAAACTCCTCAGCCAAACTCCTCAGCCGACCACCAGCCGAGGCCAATTGCGGGTGGCGTCACTCACCTATCCTTTTCAGGTATGAGGGAGAGCGTCGCAGGTCTGCGCTCCGCTCCCGGCGCCGCGCCTTGTCTGCCTGGCGGGGTGGCTCGGCGCGAGGAGACGGTTGGCGGCGGATGCCGCTCGGGATCGGTGCGGCGCCCGAGCTGCCGGCAGGCAGTCGCCTCCAGCCTGATCAATTCGGGTAGATCCGGGTTCTGCCAGCTGGAGACCTCCCGATGAGCGCTGGGGTGGTTCGCACCCGCCGGAGGTCCCGTGGGGTCTGGTGGGCGGCCGGGGCCGTCCTCGCCGGGCTGGTTGCCGTGGTTGGCTTCGACCGCTCCGTCCTGCGGGCGACCTGGGAGGCGCTGGGCGATCTGCGCTGGTGGTGGGTGGCCGCCGGGATCGGTGCCGAGGCGCTGTCCATGCTCGCAGCGGCGACCGGGCACCGGCGGTTGCTGCGAGCCGGGGGTGACGAGATCGGGCTGCACTCGGTGCTCGGTGTAGCGGTTGCCGGCACCGCGATCGCCTCCTCGGTGCCGCTGGCCGGCGCCCAGGTCGCCGCCGCCTATTCGTTCCGCCAGTACCACCGGCGCGGCATCGAGTACGCCGTCGCCGGCTGGGCGCTGGCGATCGCCTGGCTGCTGTCCAGCGTCACGTTCGCGGTCGTCCTGGCCGCCGGGGCGGCGAGCTCCGGCAACCTCCTGGCCGCCGGTGCCGGTGTCCTCACCTCGCTGGGCTTCCTTGCCCCGCCGGTAGCCGTGATCCTGGCGTTGCGCTACCCGGCGGCCCGGCGGCTGGTCACCCGCTGGACCGGGTGGCTGGCCGGGCACGCCAGGCGGCTGACCGGCCACCCCAGGGTCGACCTGGTGGCGACCCTGGCCACCGCCTTCGACCGGATGGCCGGGCTCCGCATGCCCACCGCCCGCTACCTCCAGGTCTCCACCTGCTACCTCGGCAACTGGGCCTTCGACTTCGCGTGCTTTGCCTGCTCCGTGCGGGCAGCCGGGGCTCCGATCCCGTGGCAGGGGTTCCTGCTCGCGTACGGGGCCGGGATCACCGCGGACAGCCTCGGGCTGACCCCGGGCGGCATCGGGGTGGTGGAGGCCGCGCTGACCGCCGCCCTGGTCGCCTGCGGGCTGCGGGCCAGCACCGCGGTGACCGCCGTGCTGGTTTACCGGCTGATCAGCCTGTGGATGCTGCTGGCGGGGGGATGGGTGGTCATGATGTTCCTCTCCCGGGCAACTCGGTTCGACCCGGGACGGAGCCGGCTGGGCCCGGAGCCCGAGCCCACCGCGATGGCCCGTTAGCCCACGATGGCAGTCACCGACGTCCTGGAACGCCGGGCCCAAGCCCGGCACACCGGCGACCGGCGGCACGACTCGCTGATCTGGGGCGGCGGCGCCTGGCTGGCCCTCAGGATCATCGCCACGCTGGCCGCCTGGGCCTCGCTGTCCTGGCTGCACCAAGATCCGACGGTCCAGGTCGGCGGCTACTCCCCCCCGGTGCTGCACGGCATCCTTCGCGTCCTGGCCGGGCCTTGGCTGCGGGCCGACGCCCTCTGGTACCTGCGCATCGCCGAGGCCGGCTACAAGGGGAACGGCGGGACGTACGCCTTCCTGCCGCTGTTCCCGATGCTGGTCCGTCTGGTCAAGCCGCTCACCGCGGGCCAGCCCCTGTACGCCGGGCTGCTCGTCGCCAATGCTGCCTGCTTTGTAGGTTTCATCTGGCTGTACGCGTTTGTGAAGAAACTGGCCGGGCGGCGGGCGGCCCAGGTGGCGGTCGTCGGGCTGGCCCTGTTCCCGTTCTCGTTCTTCCTCGTCGCCCCCTACGGCGAGGCGCTCCTGCTCGCCGCCGGGGCCGGGGCGCTGCTGCTGGCGGCGGAAGACCACCCGGTGCTCGCCGGGCTCGCTGGTGCCGCGGCGGCGCTCAGCCGGCCGTTCGGGGTGTTGATCGCCATCCCGCTGGGTGCCTACCTGCTGACCAGCCGCCACTGGACCCGCCCGACCTGGTACCTCGCCCCGGTGGGACCGGCGGCAGGCTTCGCCGGCTGGCTCGCCTGGTCGGGCAGCCAGCTGCACGACCTCCTGGGTGCGCTGCACGTCCAGACCGGTTGGCAGCGGACCTTCATGCTCCCCTGGGCCACCCTCGACGCCGGGGTGCGCACCTGGGTCAGCTACAGGTCGTCCTTTTACGGCCCGTACATGCTGATGGACCTCGCGGCGACCTGCTTCGCCCTGGTCCTGACCGTCGTGGCCGCGGTCGTCGTGCGCCGCCGGGGCGGCTCGGCATGGCTGACGGTGGCCTTGGCGGCCTACGGCGCGGCGGTCCTGGTGGTCCCGATGTCCTCGCCCTTCATCCCGCGTCCGCTGATGAGCCTGCCCCGCTTCGTCCTGGCGCTGTTCCCGTTGTTCATCGCCTACGACGCCATCTGGCCGAAGCTGCGTATCCCGCTGGCGGTCGTGTCGGCCGGGGGCCTGGCCTGGGCGACGGCGCTGTACGTGGCTGCACGGCCGATTTTCTAAAGGCGGGCGAGCGCGCCCGCCACCTGGGTGCGTATCCTCCTGAAAAGCCTGACCTGACCATCACCTCACCGGCCAGAAGCCAAACCACGATCAACCAAGGGTGACCGAGCGGGACTACGGAGCCATCGCCAGGGACGCCGCCTACTCGTTTGGCCGGCTGGTCGGCCGCGGGGCGAAGGCGGGGCACCACCAGTTGGAGGTGTTCCTCGGCGGGCCGGACCGCACCAAGGTCATCCTGATCCTGGCGGCGGTGCTGGGGTTGAGCGGCGCCGACGCAGCCACCGTCGGGGCGGCGGCCACCGAGCTGACCAAGGCGCTGCACATCTCGCAGGCCGACATCGGGCTGCTGGTGGCGGTGACCTCGCTGGTCGCCGCCGCCGCCAGCGTGCCGTTCGGCGTCCTGGCCGACAAGGCACCCCGGACCCGCACGCTCGGTGTCACCATCTTCCTGTGGGGCGCGGTGATGCTCTGGAGCGCCACCGCCAGCAGCTTCGGTCACCTGCTGGCGTCCCGGGCGGTGCTCGGTGTGGTCACTGCGGCCGCCGGGCCGATCGTTGCCTCGCTGGTCGGCGACCTCTTCGGCGGCGACGAGCGGGGGCGCATCTACGGCTACATCCTGACCGGCGAGATGGTGGGGGGCGGGGTGGGCTTCGCCGTCACCGGGGACGTCGCCGCCCTGTCCTGGCGGGCGGCCTTCGTCATCCTCGCCATCCCGGCCTTCCTGCTCGCCTGGTCGGTGATCCGGCTGCCCGAGCCCGCCCGCACCGGAGGGCGGGGGCGCCGGCCCGGCCGGTCCCCAGACGGCGCGCCGCCGTTCAGGCCCGGGCCGTGGACCCCGCCGCCCGACGACTCCCCACCAGGGGCAGCGCGCGGGACGTACCGGCCCTCGTCGACCGGGCCACTGCCGGTCGGTCCACCGGGGGGTCGTCCCACACCGCCGGGGGGTAGTCCCACCCCGCCCCCCGCTGGCTCCACCCCGCCCCCACGAGGCTCCCCGCCGCCGGTGCCGCCCGCCTTCGACGCACCGCAACCGGAGAACGAGGCCCAGGCGCTCGCCCGGGAACGAGGCCTGCGGCCGGAGCCGGCGCCGGTTGGCGGCGACCCGGCCCGGATGAGGATCGCCGATGCCACCCGCTACATCTTTGCGATCAGGACGAACGTGATCCTGATTATCGCCAGCGCCTGCGGCTACTTCTTCCTGGCCGGGATCCAGACCTTCGGCGTCGAGTACGTCGAGAAGCAGTACCGGGTCAACACCCTGCTCGCCAACCCGGTGATGATCGTGATCGGGCTTGGGGCGGTCGCCGGGGTGCTGACCGGCGGGACCCTCGGCGACGCGTTGCTGCGCAAGCGCTACCTCAACGCCCGGGTCATGTCCAGCGCCGTCCCCGCCGCGGTGTCGGTCGTCCTGTTCCTCCCGGCGATCCTCACCCGGAGCCTGGTGACCGCCGTCCCGTACCTCACCGGTGCCGCCTTCTTCCTGTCCGTGCAGCAGGCGCCGATAAATGCCGCCCGGCTCGACATCATGCCGGCGCCGCTCTGGGGCCGGGCCGAGGGCTACCGGTCGGCCATCCGCACTGCGGCGCAGGCGCTCGCCCCGCCGGTATTCGGGTTCCTCGCCGACGTGATCGGTCGCGGCGGCAACGTCCGCGGGGGCCTGGAGTGGGCGTTCCTGCTGATGCTGATCCCGCTCGCCGCCGGAGCCGTCCTGCTGTTCCGGGCGCTCAGCAGCTACCCGCAGGACGTGGCGAACGCGACGGGGGCGTAGCGGGTCCGGTGAACGAGCCCGCCCGGCGCGAGCGTCGCAGTAGCCCGCGAGCGGACAGCGGCAGGCGATCAGCCATCGACCTGTGATTTGTCCCATTTGAGCAATCGCCCGCTGGCGGCGTGGCTGCCCTGGGTAGGATGCCCGCATGAACCCGCTGGGCCTACCCGACCCGGTGACCGCCTGCCTGTTCGACCTCGACGGGGTGCTCACCAAGACCGCGGTTGTCCACGAGGCCGCCTGGAAGCAGATGTTCGACGCCTACCTGACCGGGCGGGCGGCCCGCACCGGGGAACCCTTCTCCCCGTTCACGGAGGCCGACTACGACGCCCACGTCGACGGCATGCCCCGGTCCGCGGGGGTCCGCTCGTTCCTGGCGTCGCGGGGGATCACCCTGCCCGAGGGCGCCCATGACGACCCGCCCGGCGCCGAGACCATCGCCGGCCTGGGCAACCGCAAGAACGAGATCGTGCTGCGACTCATCCACGACCAGGGCGTCGATCCCTATGACGGGTCGGTTCGCTACGTGAAGGCGGTCATCGAGGCCGGTCTCGCCCGGGCGGTGGTGTCGTCCAGCTCCAACTGCCACGACGTGCTGGCCGCCGCTGGCATCGCCCACTTTTTCGACCATGTCGTCGATGGCGTGACCATCGAGAAAGAGCATCTCCGGGGCAAGCCGGCGCCGGACACCTTCCTCCACGCGGCGAACGAGCTCGGGGTCGAGCCGGCCCAGGCGGCGGTGTTCGAGGACGCCCTCGCCGGGGTCGAGGCCGGGCGGGCCGGGGCCTTCGGATGTGTGGTGGGTGTTGACCGCGTGGGCCAGGCGGCGGCGCTGGCCGCCCACGGCGCCGACGTCGTGGTCAAGGACCTTGCCGACCTGCTCCCCGCCTCGTGACCCCGTGATCGTGGCGCAGTGATCGCCCAGCCGCACTTCCCTGCCGAGCCGTGGCGGCTGCGGGAGACCGAGCTCGACCTCGCCCTGCTGGGCCAGTCGGAATCGATCTTCGCCCTGTCCAACGGCCATCTCGGCCTCCGGGCCAACCTGGAGGAGGGCGAGCCTCACGCCGTGCCCGGCACCTACCTCAATTCGTTCTTCGAGGTGCGCCCGCTGCCCTATGCCGAGGCCGGCTTCGGCTTCCCTGAGGCCGGGCAGACCGTGGTCAACGTCACCGATGGAAAGGTGATCCGCCTGCTGGTCGACGACGAGCCGTTCGACGTCCGCTACGGGCGGCTGCACAGCCACGAGCGATGCCTCGATTTCCGCACCGGGCAGCTGAGCCGCCGGGTCGACTGGGAATCGCCCACCGGCAAGCGGGTGCGGATCACGACCCACCGGCTGGTGTCGTTCACCCAGCGCTCGGTGGCGGCGATCCGCTACGAGGTCGAGCCGGTCGAGGGCAGCGCCGACATCGTCGTCCAGTCCGAGCTGGTCGCCAACCAACCGCTCCCCCCCGGCGTCCACGACCCGCGCACTTCGGTGGTGCTGGAGGCTCCGCTGGTCTCCGACTTGAAAACCCACGACGAGCGCCGGGCGGTTCTGGTGCACCACACCCGGCTGAGCGGGCTGTTCGTCGCCGCCGCGATGGACCACGAGGTCGAGGGCTCGGAGCAGATCGACATGCAGGCCGAGTGCTCCGATGACCTCGCCCGGCTGACGGTGGCGACCGAGGTGCACGCCGGCCACCCGCTACGCATCGTCAAGTACCTGTCCTACGGATGGTCGAGCCAGCGGTCGGTGCCGGCGCTCCGGGACCAGGTTGGGGCCGGGATCGCCTCCGCCCGCCGCCGTGGCTGGGAGGGCCTGACCACCGAGCAGCAGGCGTTCCTCAACGACTTCTGGGACCGGGCCGACGTCGAGCTCGACGGCGACGCCGAGCTGCAGCAGGCGGTGCGCTTCGGCCTGTTCCACGTTCTCCAGGCCGGCGCCAGGGGCGAGCAGCGCCCGATCCCGGCCAAGGGGCTGACCGGGCCCGGCTACGACGGCCACACCTTCTGGGACGCCGAGACCTTCGTGCTCCGGTGCCTGACCTACACCGCGCCGCAGGCGGTGGCCGACGCCCTTACCTGGCGCCAGTCGACGATCCAGCTGGCCAAGGACCGGGCGAAGGTGCTGGGCTTGTCCGGCTCCGCCTTCCCGTGGCGGACGATCCGGGGCGAGGAGTGCTCCGGCTACTGGCCGGCCGGCACCGCCGCCTTCCACGTCAACGCCGACATCGCCGATGCCGTCATCCGGTATGTGGCAGCCACCGGCGACGATGTCTTCGACCGCGAGACCGGTCTCCAGCTGCTCGTGGAGACCGCCCGGCTCTGGCGCTCCGTCGGCCACCACGACCTCGAGGGTCGGTTCCGCATCGACGGGGTCACCGGCCCCGACGAGTACAGCGCCCTCGGCGACAACAACATCTACACCAACCTGATGGCCCAGGCGAACCTGGCGGGGGCGGCCGACGCCGTTGAACGGCACCCTGGCCACGCCGCCAAGCTCGGCGTCAACTCCGAGGAGGCCGCCCTGTGGCGGGACGCCGCCAAGGCGATCTTCATCCCGTTCGACGACGTGCTCGGGGTTCACCCCCAGGCCGAGGGGTTCACCCGGTACCAGCACTGGGACTTCGCCAAGACGCCAGCCGAGAACTACCCGCTGCTGCTCCACTACCCGTACTTCGACCTCTACCGCAAGCAGGTGGTCAAGCAGGCCGACCTTGTGCTGGCCCTGGAGCTTCGTGGCGACGCCTTCACCGCCGAGGAGAAGGCACGGGACTTCGAGTACTACGAGCCGATGACCGTCCGGGACTCGTCGCTGTCGGCGTGCACCCAAGGGGTGCTGGCCGCCGAGGTCGGCCATCTGGAGCTGGCCTACGACTACCTCGGCGAGGCCGCCCTGATGGACCTGCACGATCTGGAGCACAACGTGTCCGACGGGGTCCACATGGCGTCGCTGGCCGGGGTCTGGATCGGGTCGGTATGCGGCCTCGGCGGTATGCGTGACCACAACGGCGTGCTGTCGTTCGCCCCGCGGCTGCCGCACGCCATCGACCGGCTGGTGTTCCGGCTGACCTTCCGCGGGTCGTTGCTCAAAGTCGAGGTGTTCGGTGACCGGGCGGTCTACACCCTGGTCTCCGGGCCCCCGCTGACGACCAGCCACCACGGCCACCCGCTGACGGTTGCGAAGTCGTCCCCGGTGACGTTGGGGATCCCCGCCCCGCCATCCCGGCCGCAGCCGGAGCAGCCGCCCGGGCGGGCACCGGCGTCCCGGGTGCGGCCGTAGCGGTGCCGGCGATCCCGGTCGTGCTGGAGGTCGGCCAGAAGAAGGTGTTCGCCGCCGCCGTCGACTGGCCGGGTTGGTGCCGGTCGGGCAAGGGCGAGCAGGGGGCGCTCAGCGCCCTCGCCGGTTACTCGGGCCGGTACGCTCCGGTCGCCGCCCTGGCCGGGCTGTCCCTCCCACCGGGGTGCGGCGATGCCGGCAACTTCCAGGTCGTCGAGTCCGTGCCGGGCAACGCCAGCACCGAGTTCGGCGTCCCCGGGGTCATCGCCGCGGTCGACCGTGCCGGACTTTCCGGTTCCGAGGCAGCCCGCATGACCTCGCTGGTCGGCGCCGCCTGGACCTACCTGGACTCGGCCGCGGCGGCGGCGCCAGCCGAGCTGCGGAAGGGGCCGCGGGGCGGGGGCAGGGACACCGAGGCGGTCCGCCGCCACGTGGCGGAGGCGGACGCCGCGTACCTCC
>DAIQBQ010000039.1:0-14192 GCA_036781065.1 Actinomycetota bacterium | reverse complement strand
TGACCGGGCAGGTGCGCAACATCGCCCAGGTCACCACCGCCGTGGCCCGGGGCGACCTCTCCCAGAAGATCACGGTCGACGTCAGCGGCGAGATCCTGGAGCTCAAGGACACGATCAACACCATGGTCGACCAGCTCGGGTCGTTCGCCGACGAGGTCACCCGGGTGGCCCGCGAGGTGGGCACCGAGGGCAAGCTGGGCGGCCAGGCGGTCGTGCCCGGCGTCTCGGGCACCTGGAAGGACCTGACCGACAACGTCAACCAGCTGGCCGGCAACCTGACCGGGCAGGTGCGCAACATCGCCCAGGTCACCACCGCCGTGGCCCGGGGCGATCTCTCCCAGCAGATCACGGTCGACGTCAGCGGCGAGATCCTGGAGCTCAAGAACACCATCAACACGATGGTCGACCAGCTGCGGGCCTTCGCCGACGAGGTCACCCGGGTCGCCCGCGAGGTCGGCATCGAGGGCCGCCTCGGCGGCCAGGCCGAGGTCCCCGGCGTCTCCGGCACCTGGAAGGCGTTGACCGACAACGTCAACCAGCTGGCCGGCAACCTGACCGGGCAGGTGCGCAACATCGCCCAGGTCACCACCGCCGTCGCCAAGGGCGACCTGTCGCAGAAGATCACCGTCGAGGCCCGGGGCGAGGTCGCCCAGCTGAAGGACACGATCAACACGATGGTCGACCAGCTCGGCTCGTTCGCCGACGAGGTCACCCGGGTCGCCCGGGAGGTCGGCATCGAGGGCAAGCTCGGCGGTCAGGCCATGGTCCCCGGGGTCTCGGGCACCTGGAAGGACCTGACCGACAACGTCAACCAGCTGGCCGGGAACCTCACCTCGCAGGTGCGCAACATCGCCCAGGTGACCACCGCCGTTGCCCGGGGCGACCTGTCGAGGAAGATCACCGTGGAGGTGCAGGGCGAGCTGCTCGAGCTCAAGAACACCATCAACATCATGGTCGACCAGCTCTCCGCCTTCGCCGACGAGGTCACCCGGGTGGCCCGGGAGGTCGGCACCGAGGGCAAGCTGGGCGGCCAGGCGCAGGTCAAGGGGGTCTCGGGCACCTGGCGGGCGCTGACCGACTCGGTGAACTCGATGGCCGACAACCTGACCGACCAGGTGCGCAACATCGCCCAGGTCACCACCGCCGTCGCCCAGGGCGACCTGTCGCAGAAGATCACCGTCGACGCCCGCGGCGAGATCCTCCAGCTCAAGAACACCATCAACAAGATGGTCGACCAGCTCTCCGCCTTCGCCCGGGAGGTCACCCGGGTGGCCCGCGAGGTCGGCACCGAGGGCAAACTGGGCGGCCAGGCCGAGGTCGAGGGAGTGTCCGGGACGTGGAAGCGGCTGACCGAGAACGTCAACCAGCTGGCGGGGAACCTGACCACCCAGGTGCGAGCGATCGCCGAGGTTGCCACCGCCGTCACCCGGGGCAAGCTCGACCGGACGATCACCGTCGACGCCCCCGGCGAGGTCGGCGAGCTGAAGGACAACATCAACCGGATGATCGAGAACCTGCGCGAGACCACGATCGCCAACCAGCAGCAGGACTGGCTGAAGTCGAACCTGGCCCGGATCGGTGCTGCCCTGCAGGGCCAGCGCGACCTGGCGGCGGTCTCCCGGCTGATCATGTCCGAACTGACCCCGCTGGTCGACGCCCAGCTCGGCGCCTTCTTCATGGCCGAGTACGGCGAGGGCCAGGGCGCGCCCGGCGACGAGCTGGTGTTCCGGCTGCTGGCCGGCTACGGCGTCAAGCCCCGCCGCTCGAAGCCGTACGCCCTCGGCGAGGGCCTCATCGGCCAAGCGGCGCTGGAGAAGAAGATCATCCTGCTGAACGAGGTGCCGAAGGGCTACCTACGGATCGGCTCCGGTCTCGGCTCGGCGTCGCCGAGCCACCTCGTCGTGCTGCCGGTGCTGTTCGAAGACCGGGTGCTGGCGGTGATCGAGCTGGCCTCGCTGCACCCGTTCACCGACGCCCACCGGGCGTTCCTGGCACAGATCGTCGAGACCGTCGGCGTCGTGCTCAACACGATCATGGCCACCACCCAGACCGAGGTGCTGCTCGAGCAGTCGCAATCGCTGGCCACGGAGTTGCAGAGCCGGTCGGCCGAGTTGCAGGCCCGCCAGCGGGAATTGCAGAACACGAATGCCGAGCTTGAGGACAAGGCGCTCCAGCTCGAGCGGCAGAACCGGGCGATCGAGGTCAAGAACGCCGAGATCGAGCTGGCACGCCGGGAGCTGGAGGACCGGGCCGAGCAGCTGGCGCTGTCGTCAAAGTACAAGTCCGAGTTCCTGGCCAACATGAGCCACGAGCTGCGCACACCGCTGAACAGCCTGCTGATCCTGGCCAAGCTGCTGGCCGAGAACCCGGAGGGGACGCTGACCGCCCGCCAGGTCGAGTTCGCCACCTCGATCCGTGACGCCGGCTACGACCTGCTTGCGCTGATCTCCGACATCCTCGACCTGTCCAAGGTCGAGGCCGGGAAGATGGACGTCGCCATCCGGCCGGTCAAGGTATCCGCCCTGTGCCGGGATCTGGAGCAGACCTTCCGGCCGATCGCCGGCCAGCAGGAGCTCGAGTTCACGGTGGTCGTCGACGAGGGGCTGCCGGAGCTGATCCCGACCGACGAGCACCGGGTCCAGCAGATCCTGAAGAACCTGCTGTCGAACGCCTTCAAGTTCACCGAGGCCGGGTCGGTTTCGCTCCGGGTCCGCCCGGAGCAGGGCGGCTCGGTGTGTGCCTTCTCGGTCTCCGACACCGGCATCGGCATCGAGCACTCCAAGCTGGCGATGATTTTCGAGACCTTCCAGCAGGCCGAGGGCACCACCAGCCGGCGCTACGGCGGAACCGGGCTGGGGCTGTCGATCAGCCGGGAGATCGCCAACCTGCTGGGCGGGCAGATCACGGTGGAGTCGGTGCCCGGCCGGGGCAGCACGTTCAGCCTGCTGTTGCCGATCGGCCCGGTGCCTGCCCGGGTCGACCCGGGCGGGGAGCCGCTGGACGTCGCCGACACCGAGGCGACTGCCCCGGTCTACGCCGACCCGGTCGCCTCGCTGGTGGCCGGGCGCCGGGTGCTGATCGTCGACGACGACGTGCGCAATGTCTACGCCCTGACCAGCGCCCTGGAGGACCGGGGGATCGAGGTGGTCTGCGCCACGAGCGGGCAGGAGGGCATCGAGCTGCTGGTTGCGCACCCGGGCATCGACCTGGTGTTGATGGACATCATGATGCCGGAGATGGACGGCCACGAGACCACCAGAGCGATCCGTGAGATCGGTGAGTTCGCAGACCTGCCGATCATCGCCCTGACCGCCAAGGCGATGCCCGGGGACCGCGAGAACTCGCTGACCGCTGGCGCCTCCGACTACATCACCAAGCCGGTGGACCTGGACAAGCTGCTGAACCTGATGCGGGTCTGGTTGTACCGGTGACGGGACCGCACGTAGACCCGCGGCCAAGCGTGCTGCTGGTCGACGACCGGCCGGACAACCTGCTCGCGCTCCAGGCGGTCCTGGAGCCGCTCGACCTGGACATGGTCAGCGTCACCTCGGGCGAGGAGGCGTTGCGGGCGCTGCTCAACCAGGAGTTCTCGCTGATCGTCCTCGACGTACAGATGCCCGGCCTCGATGGCTTCGAGACCGCCAGGCTGATCAAGCAGCGGGAGCGGACCCGGCACATCCCGATCATCTTCCTGACCGCGATCAGCGGGGCCGAGGAGCACCACCTCGCCGGGTACGCCAGCGGGGCGATCGACTATGTCTACAAGCCGTTCGAGCCGGCCATCCTGCGGGCCAAGGTTGCCGCCCTGGTCGAGCTGGTCCAGGTGCGGGAGCGCCTGGAGACCGAGGTTGCCGAGCGGCGGGCCTCGGAGCGGCGCCTGGCCGAGCAGGGCCGGCAGCTGGCCCAGGCCGAGGCACTGGCCCACGTCGGGGCCTGGCGCTGGGACCTGGCCTCGGGCGAGGTCAGCTGGTCCGACGAGCTGTACCGGATCCTCGGACTGCCGCCCGCCACCAACGTCACCACCGGCAGCTACCTGGCTCAGGTTCACCCCGAGGACCGGGACCGGGTGGCGGCCGCCCTCGAGCGGGCCCGCCTCCGTGGCGAGCCCTACCTGCTGGAGCACCGGGCAGTCCGGGCCGACGGGTCGCTGGCCCGGATCCGGGCGCAGGGCCGGCTTGATGCCGGCACCCAGACCGTCTTCGGGGCGGCCCAGGACGTCACCGAGCGCCGGCGGGCTGAGGAGGAGTTCACGCAGTTCTTCAACCTCTCGCTCGACCTGATGGCGGTCGCCGGCTTCGACGGAGCCCTCCGGCAGGTCAACGCCTCGTTCACCCGGTTGCTCGGCTGGCAGCCCGGCGCGCTGCACGGGCGCTCGTATCTCGACCTGGTCCACATCGAGGATCGCCCCGATGCGACCCGGGAGCTGGTGGCGCTGCGCGAGGGGCACGAGATTGCCGACCGGGAGCTGCGCATCCTCGACGTCGGCGGCGCCGCGCGATGGTTCCGGGTCAGCAGCCGGCCGGTCCCCGAGGATGGGGTGGTCTACCTGGTCGGCATCGACATCACCGAACGCAAGCGAACCGCGCTGTTGCTGGCGGAGAGCGAGGCCCGCTACCGGGCGCTGGTCGATCACGCCCCGGAGGCGATCGTCGTCATCGACCTCGACACCGGATGCTTCGTCGACGCCAACCCGGCGGCGGAGCGGCTGTTCGGCATCGAGCGGTCCCGGCTGCTGGAGCTGGCGCCCTCCGATGTGACACCACGGAGCGAGGGCGGTGCGGTGGCGGCGACCGGGGAGGGCGGCCAGGCCTGGGTCGTCCCCGATGCGGCGCCGACCGAGGGGGCGGAGTGGGCCGCGGGGGCCACGCGGGACTGGTTGCGGCGGGTGCTGGAGGACGACACCGCGCCGTTCGAGTGGGTCCTCCAGCCCCCCGGAGGCACCCGGCCTCCGGTGCTGTGCGAGGTGCGGCTCCACGAGCTACCCGCCGCCGAGCGGCGGCTTGCCCGGGGGACGGTCATCGACATCACCGAGCGCCGCCGGGTCGAGGCCGAGGCCGGCGCCCTGGCCGAGCGGGAACGGGCGATGCGCCAGTCCAAGGAGATTGCCGAGGCGCTGCAGCGGGCGCTGCTCCCGGAACAGCTCGGCGAGATCCCCGGCCTCGACGTGGCCGCCCGGTACCTGCCCGGGAGCGCCGGCCTCGAGGTCGGTGGGGACTGGTACGACGTGATCCCATCCTCGTCGGGGGCGGTCTGCCTGGCGATCGGCGACGTCGTCGGCCGTGGCCTGCGGGCGGCCGCCACGATGGGCCAGCTGCGCACTGCGCTGCGCGCCTACGCCCTGGAGGAAAGCTCGCCCGGGCGGGTGATCGACCGGCTCGAAGGCCTGGTCAAGTGGTTGCCGGAGGCGGCCATGACCACCCTGGTCTTTGCCGTCTACGAGCCCGATGCCGGCATACTCACCTACTCCTGCGCCGGCCACCCACCGCCGCTGGTCGTGCACTCCGACGGCACCGCGTTCTACCTGGAGGAGGGAAGGGGAACGCCCCTTGGCGTGCAGCAGGGCGGGATCTCCGAGGGGGCGGCGGTGCTCGAGCCGGGGTCGTTGCTGGTCTTCTACACCGATGGGCTGATCGAACGGCCCGGCGCCGGGATCGACAACGGGATGGACCTGCTTGCCGAGGTCGCCCGCGAGACGGCGGCCCGCGGTCCGGACGCCGTGTGCGAGGCGGTGACCGAGGCGTTGATCAGCGACTCGGACTCGAATGACGATGTCGCCCTGCTGGTGGTGTCGTTTGCCCCGATGCACTCGCACCGGTTCCACCTGACGCTGGCCGCCGACCCGCAGCGACTGCGGACCCTGCGCCAGTCGCTGACCCGCTGGCTGACCTACGCCGGGGCGACCGCCGGGGAGAGCCAGGACATCGTGCTCGCTGCCTCGGAGGCGGTGACGAACTCGATCATCCACGCCTACGCCGGCGAGGACGGGGTCATCGAGATTGAAGCCGCGCTGGATCCGGGCGGACCCGACGCGGTCGACCAGAGCCGCGCCGCCTCGGAGTTCGACCACGGCTACGACCGGGCGCGGGCGCCCGGTGAGCCCACCGTGACGGTCATCATCCGGGACCGGGGCGACTGGCGGTTCCTGCAGACGCCGGGCGGGGGCCGCGGGCTGTCGCTGATGCAGGCGCTCGTCGACGAGTGCACCGTCGTCGCCGGGCCGCGGGGCACCGAGGTGCGGTTGCGCCGGGCGCTCGGCCGGCCGCTTGGCGGGGCGAACGGGAAGCCGCCGCTGAAGCTGCCCGAGTCGCTGGACGAGATCAACCCCGACGAGGCAGATGCGATCGCCATCGCCCGGCTTGCCACCGACCTCGACGCCTCGAACGTCGCCGAAGTCGGGGCGGCGCTGGCCGGCTCGGTGCGCAAGGACCAGTGGGGTCTGGTGATGGACATGTCGGACCTTCGCTACGTCGATTCCAGCGCCATGCGGCTGCTCGTCGAGGTCAAGCGGCGCCTTGACCGCCGGAGGCAGTCGCTGTGGGCGGTGGTCCCGGCCGAGTCGCCGGTGCGCCGGGTGCTGGACCTCACCGGGATCACCGGGGTGATGCGGGTTGCCCAGACGGTCGCCGAGGCCGTCAGTGCCATCCGCCGGGAGCGGGCGGCGATCACCGAGCGCTTCGGCACCTGGCCGGACCCGGACGCACCGGACGCGGAGACGGCGGAGCGCGGGGTGCCGCGCTGAGGGTCGTGGCCGGGGGCGGCCTGCCAGCTGCGGTATCAGCCCTCAGTCTTGCCCGAGCCGACCAGCCGGATGGCCACTGCCAGGGCCAGGATCACCGTGGCATTGACGATCAGGTCGTCCAGGTGGTTCCACAGCTGGGCGTGGGTCAGGTTCTCCTGGACCGCAACCGCGGCCCCCACGGTCAGGACCCGCCGGGTGGCCGAGATGATCCCGATGAAGAGGAAGGGCTTCAGCGAGATGGCGTGATCCTCAAGATAGGAAACTATCGTCTTCAGGACCTCCATCATGATCATCACCAGCAGGAGGTCGTTGATCAGCGTGACGATGGAGTCGGCGAACCCCTGCCGGAAGTGGTTGGCGAAGCTGAAGACCGTATAGCCGAGCATCCCCCCGGCACCGGCCAGGAAGATGACGGCGACCAGCAGGTAGATCGCCGTGTCGAAGAACTCGAGCGCCCGGCGGCCCTGCTCCTCCCAGGGCCTCGGTAGCTCGTCCCGCCCAATCAAGTCTGCCGCCGGGGCAACCGCGCCGTCCGCATCGACCTCTGCCATCGACAACCTCCTCGACGCCTGCCAACGATCGGTCATGGGAGACGAGCGCGCGACCGCGGGTCCGCCTCCAGGCTCCTTCCGCCCACCCGCCCCTACCGGGACCAGCGAGGCACCCGGAGGGCTAAGGACGCTAACGCTATCCCAGTCGGCGGCCGGTTTTCTCGGCTGGCGCCGCCGCACACAAGCCTGCGGCCTCAGCGCTTGCTTCGGATGCCCCGCCAAGGAGCGCTGATCGCCCGGCAGTTCCTCGGCGCGGGAGGGGGCTATTACCTAGTCACCTTGGTCGATAGAATGAGCGCATTCCAGTGATTTCTTGGGGTCTCGCTTGCGCCTCGGGCTTAGCCGGCTATGCCCGCTGACGCCTCCAGGAAGGAGGGGGGAACCGCGCCTGCAAGGGATTGACATATACGTGACAGGGCAACCTTCCCCAAGGTAGGTTCTTGGTTTCGGTTCTCGTCGCGCGAATTGCACGGACCACTACGGGGGCAGACCTGCAAAGGAGGAGCGACGGCCAGTATCCCAACTCCCAAGAGCTCGACCGGTGAGGGGTCCCCACGGACGCGGGCGACGACCGGCGGATCGCACCGTGCAGCAGCGCAGCGAACCGCCCCGCCCCTGACCGCAGCCGGCAGCGACCGGGACCACCTGGCGATCGCCGTCGTGATCCCGGATACGACCTTCGACCTCGAAGCGGTAGCCCCGGCGCTGCGCCGGTTCTCCATCCACCCGATCGTTCTGCCCCGCACCGAGCACCTCGCCGATTGGCTGGCCCGCTGGAAGCCGTCCGTCGCCCTGGTCGGGTGCGGAAAGGCCGAACTCTGCCTCCTGCTGTCCGGTCTGGAACGCCACGGGGTGGCAGTTGTGCTGATCGGCGACGGCGAGCAGCTCCAGAAGGCAGCCTCCGTGTCGCAGATCGAGGCGGGCCTCCCGATGCTGGCGACGGGGGAGGAGATCGGCCGGGCGGTGGCCATCGCCGCCGGGCGGCTCGATCCTCGGGGCAGGGCCGCCGCCGAGGTGGGGCCGTTGCGGGTCGACCTGGTCCAGCGGGCGGCGGCCATCGACGGCATCCCGGTCCAGCTCCCGCCCCGGGAGTTCTCCATCCTGGCCGAGCTGGCCTCGCATCCAAACGAACCGATTCCGGCCATCGACCTTGCCCGGCGGGCCTGGCCAGAACAGCAGAGCGCCACGCAGGAGGACGTGCGCCAGTGCATCTACCGGCTGCGCCGATTCATCGGTGACGACGCCAGGAAGCCGCCGCTCATCCAGAACCGGCGCGGCTTCGGTTACTTCCTCCAAGCCATGTGACTTCGTTGTGACGGCAAAAAGATGTCTGGATAACGTGGCGCCCATGGTCAACTGCTGACCTCTGCGGCTAGGGTCAATTCTCCAAAGTAGAGGGTGGTGGGAGTGTTGGTCTAGTGCGAGTGCTCGTGACGGGCGGGGCCGGATTCATCGGCTCAGCAGTGGTCGACCTGCTGGTTGCCGAGGGCATCGAGGTCGTGGTCTTGGACGCCTTCCTCCCGTTGACGCACCGGACCGAACCGCTTTACTTGAACCCGGACGCTGCCTACGTGCGCGCCGACGTGCGGGACCCCAGCGCGGTGGCCGCCTGCGTGCGCGGCGTCGACGCGGTCACGCACCAGGCCGCAATGGTGGGTCTCGGCCAGGACCTGGCGGACGCCCCGGGGTACGCCGCGCACAACGACCTGGGGACCGCCGTGCTCCTGGCTGGTCTGGCCGCCGCCCACTTCGCTGGGCGCCTGGTGCTGGCCAGCAGCATGGTCATCTACGGGGAGGGGCGGTACCGGTGCTCGCGGCACGGCGTGGTTGCCCCCGGGCCCCGCCCGGTCGACCGGCTGGAAGCGGGGGTGTTCGACCCCGCCTGCCCGCACTGCGGCGACAACCTCCTCCCGGAGCCGGTGCACGAGACCGCGGCCCCCGACCCGCGGAGCATCTATGCGGCGACGAAGCTGCACCAGGAGCACCTGTGCGCCTGCTTCGCCCGGGAGACCGGGACTGCGGTCACGGTTCTCCGCTACCACAACGTGTACGGCCCCCGGATGCCCGCCGGCACGCCGTATGCGGGAGTGGCGGCGATGTTCCGCAGCGCAGTGGCTGCGGGCACGGCGCCCAGGGTCTTCGAGGATGGGGCGCAGCGCCGCGACTTCATCCATGTGTCCGACGTCGCCCGGGCAAACCTGCTGGCGCTGCAGGACACCTCGCCCGCCTGCCACACCTGCAACATCGCCACCGGGGTGCCGGCGACGGTGCTGGAGCTGGCCGCCGGGCTGTGCGCGGCGGCGGGCAGCGGCCCGCCCCCGCTGGTGACCGGTGAGTTCCGCCTCGGTGACGTGCGCCACGTCTACGCCTGCGCCGACCGGGCAGACTCGGTCCTCGGGTTCCGGGCCCGCGTCGCACTGCCCGAAGGGATACGGGAGTTCGCCGCGGCCGTGCTGCGCTGACCGACCTTGTTCCAGGTGAGATTCGCCAGACCAGCTGGTTCCTGAGCCAACCGAAGAAGGGAGAAGATCATGGCAGACCTGACGGTGGATTCATCGGAGCAGGCGGGGCGGAACGCCGGCGCGCTCCTAGGGGTGCTCGCCGGCGCCCGAGCGGGGTCGACGCTGCTGCCCTTCCCGGTGCTCGGCACCTTCGTCGGCGCGGTGGCCGGGGCAATCCTCGGTGACAAGGCGGGCGCGTTCACCGGGCGTGCCTTCTTGCGGACGACGTCGGCGCTGGCCGGAGCGGTCTCGTCGGCAACGGCCAAGGTAGCGGGCAGCACGGCTGGCGAGGTGGCCAAGCCGTAGCCGCCCCGCTCGCGGTAGCCGGAACGCTCGCCGAGGCCTCGGTGTCGCCGCGCAGGCCGCTCGAGCCCATCCCCGGCCTGGACGCGGTCGGGCGGGGCATGTTCATCCGGCCGGGCCAGCCGCACTACCTCAGGGAGGTGATCTTCAAGCGCACGGCGAACGTCGCCTACCGCTCCGCCGAGACCGGCCTCGTCTACGGCGTCCCGGAGACCTACGCGGTGGACAGCTCGCCGCCCATGCCCTCCAGCGAGGCGCTGAACAAGACCCTGCTCGCCGACAGCTGGGAGCGGTTCGAGAAGCAGACCTCGGTCGACGCCAGCCTGACGGTCAGCCGGGCCCCGTTCAGCCTCGACCTGACCGTCCACCAGACCGCCCAGCTGCGCCAGGAGGAGGACTGCTACTACGCCATGCGGACCTCGTTCGTGCCGCTGTGGAGCGTCTACATCCCGACCGCGCACGGCTTCCCGGATGCCGCGCTGGTCGAGGACCTCCCCGTGCCGTTCAGCCACGCCAACCGCACCGCCTACGCCCGGATCTTCGAGCGGTTCGGGTCGCACTACGTCAGGCGGGCCTGGGTGGGAGGCAAGGCCTCGCTGGTGTTTACCATCCGGAAGTCGACCTCGATGTCCCGCTCCGAGATCATGGCCGGCCTCAAGGCCTCCCTCCCGGTGGTCGGGGGAGGCAACGTGAGCACCGAGGACCATCGGACCCGGGAGAAGCTGCAGAGCAGCTCGCACTGCACGGTTCTCGGCCAGGGCGGCACCGAGGTAAAGCTCGCCGCCCTGAGCACCCTGGACGACAGCGCCTACAACGACTGGCTGGAGACCGTCCGGCTCAACCCCGAAGTCATCGAGCTCGAGGCCGAGGGGATCTGGACCCTGATCCAGGACGAGGCCAAGGCGCAGGCGCTGATGGAGGCCTACAAGGAGGAGACGGTCTTCGCGCCGTTCCGGGTGGTGTTCAACCTCGACTACGTCATCCACCTGCTCCGCGACGAGTACTACTCCACCTACGACCTCAACGCCCGGGCGGCCAGCAAACCGCTCTCGGTCCGGGCGCGCTGGCCGCAACTGTTCGATGTGGGGTTCGACCGGGTCGACTCGGCGTTCCTCGGCCGGCACCTCACGTCGGCGGCGGGAGAGGACCTCGACCGGAAGCTCTTCTTCTTCAACCGGGACGTCTACGTCCGCTGGGACGTGGACAGGGGGGCGATCGATCCGGGCTATCCCCGGCAGATCGTCGAGGGCTGGCCCGGCGTCACGTTCAACCGCGTCGACGCCGTGGTGAACGTGTCGCCCGACGCCCTGTACTTCTTCCGGGGGCCGGAGTACATCCGGTTCAACGCGGTCAACAACCACGCCGACCCCGGCTACCCGGACGCCATCGCCGCCCGGTGGGCCGGGGTGACCTTCGACCGGCTCGATTCGGCCGCCTACTTCAGCAACGGGCAGGCCTACTTCTTCCGGGGCAACGAGTACATCCGCTACGACACGGTGCTGTGGCGGGCCGACCCCGGCTACCCGAAGTCGATCGTCAGCAACTACGTCGAGGACTGGAAGTTCTTCGCATGAGCGGCGATACTGCCGGATCGCCGGCGGAGCGGGCCGCCGGCACGGTCACCCGGCATATGAAGCTGGCCCTGGCCGTGGGGCTGGTCCCGGTCCCGCTCCTGGACTTCGCCGCGCTGGCGGCCCTGCAGCTCCGGCTGGTGCGGGAGCTGGCCAAGCTCTACCAGGTCGACTTCTCGGCCCAGCTCGGGCAGGCGGCGATCGGCGCCCTGGTCGGCGGGGGAGCCTCGACGGCGGCCGCCGCCGGCGTCCGGCGGCTGCTCGGGCGGCTGGCCGGACTCCCGTTCATCCTGGCCGGTGCCGCCAGCACGGCGGTGTTCGCCGGGGCATCGACCTACGCCATCGGCCGGGTGTTCATGCTGCACTTCGACTCGGGAGGGACACTGCTGACCTTCGACCCGGAGCGGGTGCGCGGCTACTACACCCAGGCGCTGGCCGAGGGGCGGGAGCAGGTGGAGCGCTCGTTCGCCGGGGTCAGGCCGTAGCGCCGTTCTTCCCCACGTCCCAGGCCCCGTCGAGGAGCCAGTTTTGTGGATCGCCACACTCAATAATGAGGGCCCATGATCCACAAAACACCGGGTCCTTCCAACCCCCGACCGCTCGTCGTCGGGTCAGGGCGCAGAGCGCCCCGATCACCGGTACCGGCGAGAACGGCTCAGCCCGCCCGGCGCTGCATCTCCCACAGGTCGTAGTACAGCCCGCGGCGGTCGAGCAGCTCGTCGTGGCGGCCCTGCTCGGCGACGGTCCCGCCGTCGAGCACGATGATCGTGTCCGCCTCCCGCACCCCGGCCAGCCGGTGGGTGGAGGCGATCACCGTCCTCCCCAGCGCCCGGATCGACGAGGTCACCGCGGACTCGGCGATGGCGTCCAGGCTCGAGGTCGCCTCGTCGAGGGTCAGTACCCGGGCGTTCTTCAGCAGCGCCCGGGCGATGGCCAGGCGCTGGCGCTGCCCTCCCGAGAGCCGGTGGCCCCGTTCGCCGACCTCGGCGTCGATGCCTCCGGGCAGCGCCTCCAGCAGGTCCCCGGCACCGGCGGCCTGCAGGGCGCCGGCAACCTCCTCGTCGGTGGCCGGCGGCCGCCCGTAGCGCACGTTGTGGGCAAGGGTCCCGTCGAACAGGTAGACGTCCTGGCTCACCAGGGCGATGGCCTCCCGGATGTCGTCGACCCGCAGCTCCCGGATGTCCTGGCCGTCGAGCAGGATCCGGCCGGCGTCGGGATCGTAGAAGCGCATGAGCAGCCGCAGCAGCGTGGTCTTCCCCGAGCCGCTGAGCCCGACGATGCCCAGGCTGTGGCCTGCCCGGACCTGGAACGACACGTCGCGGAGCACCGGGACGCCGGGGTGGTAGCCGAAGGTCAGGTGTTCGACCGCGATGTCGCCGCGGACCGCTCCGGGAACGAGGCTGCTCGCCCCGTCGCGGATGGTCGGCTCGTAGGCGAGGACCCCGGCCAGGCGCTCGGCGGCCGCCCGCGCCCCCAGGTAGGCGTCCCGGGACCCCTGGATCCGCCCCAGTCCTGAGGCGAGCCGCGGGTACCAGAAGGTGACCCGGTTGAACTGCTCCTCGGTCAACTTCCCGGAGAGCAGGCGGCGGGCGCCATGGGTGAGGGCCAGCGCGTAGCCGCCGAAGAAGAAGTGCCCGGCCAGCGCCGACTGGAGTTGCGCCAGCGAGGTCGCCCCGGTGGAGGCGGAGGCGACCTGGTGGCTCGCCTCCCGGAACCGGCGGGCCTCGACGCCCTCGGCGGTGAAGCTCTTCACCTCGACGATGCCGGAGAGGACGCTCTCCAACTGCTGGCTCAGTGCCCCGGAGAGCTCCCCCCGCCGCATGAACGCATCCCACGATTTCCGGCGCAGCAGCCGGACCGGGACCAGCATCAGCAGCCCCGATGCCCCAGCCAGCGCGGCGAGCCGCGGGGTGGCCCGGGTGAGCAGGATGCTGCCGGAGACGACGTTGAGGGCGGCGGTGATCAGCGGGTCGGCCTGCTCGACCATGGCGGTGACGGTGGCGACGTCGCCGGTCAGGTGGGCGATCAGCTGCCCGGTGCCGTGCTCGTCGAAGAACGCCATGTCCTGGTGGAGGATCTGGGTCAGCACTTCGGTGCGGAGCCGGTCCTCGGCCTGCCGGGCGAACCGTTGCCAGGCGACCTCCCGCCAGTAGGTGGTCCAGAGCTCGGCGCTGGTCAGCACGACCGCCGCAGCGCCGAGCGCAGCCAGCTGCGACTTGGTGGTCTTCAGGCCGATCGCGCTCAGGCCACTCACCACACCGTCGCGCCGGGCGGTGTTCGCGATCGCCGACACGGTCATCCCCTGGAGCGTGGACAGGGCGTAGCCGCCGGCCGACAGCAGGACCGGCCCGAGCCCCTCCCCGGGCCGGCGGCGGGCCACCTTGAGGATCCGGGAAAGCGCCCGGGGGGGTGCCTTGGGCAGCGAGGCCCCGGCGGCCCGGATGTCCCCCAGCCAGGCGTCGACTTCGGCCAGCACCAGCGCAGGAAGGCCGGCTGCCAGGCCTCGAGCGCGCGGCGCAGGCGCTCG
>DAIQBQ010000038.1:0-14292 GCA_036781065.1 Actinomycetota bacterium | reverse complement strand
CGGAGGCGCGGGCGGCCAGCCGAGCTAGCCGCTCCGTGCACCCCGCTACGCCCCCGGTCTTCTCGCTGGTCACCACCGACCGGGTCACCTGGACCGCGTTCTTCCTCTTGTCGGGCACATAGCTCCTGCGTTTCTTGGTGGTTCCGGACTTCGTCCTGACCCTCCGGACCACCTTCCTGCGCCGCACCGCTTGCATCTTGCGCGGGGTGGAGGTGCACGGGCTGGCGTCGAGCTCGCGAATCCTCAAGGTGTTGGTGGCGTTCGGGGCAAGGTGCCCCGCCGCGGCCAGGGTGCCCAGGGCAGCGATGAGCTCGTCCTCGGCGTGGCGCCCCCCGCTCGAGACCCCGGCACCGACCTTCACGGCGTTGACGTCGGCCCGGAGACCCACAGCGGTCATGCCGACCGTCTGCCAGAAATGGCGCCCACCGCGGGCGGCTTGCTGCTGCTGCTTGCTGACGCCGGCGATGGTGTACTTGGTCTCCCAGCTGGGAGGCGGCCGGGACTGCGGCGACCGCCTGGCGGGCGGGCGGCGCCGGGGCATCACTCGCATAGGTCACTGCGGCAGAGTTCATGCCTCGGGTCTATCCCACCGCCCCGGCGGGGTCCAGGGCTGGCAGGTCAGAGTTTGCTGCCCGAAGAGGCAGCCGGTCTCGCCGGTGGCCGATGCCCTACAGGTGGGCGCTACACGTAGGCGCTACACGTAGGCGCTGCAGGTGTAGCACCAGGTAAACGAGGCGTCGCCGAGCGGCAGTGATTTGATCACCGCGTGGCCGGACGCCTCGGCATGGGCGGTGTTGTGCCCCTGCTGGGACTCGCAGCAGCCGACATGCCCGCACTCGGTGCACATCCGCAGGTTGAAGGTCGACCCGCACTCCTGGCAGACCGCGCCGCTGGGGGTCGCGACGGTGCCGGTGAAGTGAGGGCATGCCGTCTCGGTTATCGCCATCTGTCGCCTCCTCCGAAGTCTCCGAACCCACTGTAGCCTGCCCTTACCGCTCCAGGTCCCGACCCGTGCGCGGCGGTCGTCATACACTGACCCCCATGGAGTTCCGCCGCATCGGGCGCTTCCCTCCCTACGTCTTCGCAGTGGTCAACGACCTGAAGGCTGAGGCGCGCCGGCGCGGGGAGGACATCATCGATCTCGGCATGGGCAATCCGGACCTGGCGACCCCGGAGCCCATCGTCGACAAGCTCACCGAGGCTGCCCAGAACCCGCGCAACCACCGCTACTCGATGTCCCGCGGCCTGCCCAAGCTCCGGCTGGCGATCTGCGACTGGTACGAGCGCAACTACGGCATCGATCTCGACCCCGAGACGGAGGCGCTGGTGACCATCGGAGCGAAGGAGGGCCTTTCCCACCTGATGTGGATCCTGCTGGAGCCGGGCGACTCGTGCCTGGTCCCGGACCCCACCTATCCGATCCACACCTACGCACCGGTGCTGGCCGGGGCAAATGTCCGCCGGGTCCCGCTGTCGCTCGGGGCGGACTTCTTCGCCGACCTGACCACCGCGGTCGAGACCACGTCACCCGCCCCCCGGGTGATCATCGTCTCCTTCCCGCACAACCCGACCACTGCTGTGGTCGACCTCACGTTCTTCGAGCGGCTGGTTGCTTTTGCCAAGGAACGGGGCATCATCCTGATCCACGACATGGCCTACGCCGACCTGGTCTTCGAGGCCGACCGGGCACCGTCGCTGCTCCAGGTGCCGGGGGCGAAGGACGTGGGCGTCGAGCTGTTCTCGATGTCGAAGTCCTACTCAATGCCCGGCTGGCGGCTGGCCTTCGTGTGCGGGAACCCGGAGATCATCGGCGCCTTGGGCCGGCTGAAGTCCTACCTGGACTACGGCGTGTTCCAGCCGATCCAGATCGCGGGCATCATCGCTCTCAACGAATGCGACACCGCCCCGAAGGGGATCCGCGAGACCTACCGGTCCCGGCGGGACGCGCTGGTGTCGTCACTGGCCCGGGCCGGGTGGGACATCCCGGTGCCGCCGGCGACGATGTTCGCCTGGGCGCCCATCCCGGAGGAGTTCCGGGCGATGGGCTCGCTCGAGTTCGCCAAGCACCTGCTGAGCGAGGCGAAGGTGGCGGTCTCCCCGGGCATCGGTTTCGGCGGGGCCGGGGACGGGCACGTACGCTTCGCCCTCGTCGAGAACGAGCACCGCATCCGCCAGGCCGCCCGGGGCATCAAGAAGGCGCTGGACGCCGTCCCCCGGGCTTAACGGGCTCCACGGTGGCCCCCGTCGTCGCCGGCTCCGGCGGCCTGCCCCCAGAGGGCACCCGCCCACGCCCACGTGCGGCTCGGCTCGATGCGGTACGTGCTGCCCTGACGGACCCCCGGCGGCAGCGGCAGGTCATGCTGGCCGGGGGCCTGCTGTTCGGGCTCGCCCTCGGCACCTTCCTGGTCATCGCCCGCGGCCACCCGCGCTCCCAGTGGAGCATGCTCGACCTGGAGATCTACCGCTGGGGCGGCCTGCGCGCCCGTGAGGGCTTTGACGCCTACCGGGGGACCTACAAGGGGCTGTCGTACACCTACACGCCGTTCGCTCTGCTGCTCTCGGCGGCCGGCTCGTTCCTGCAGATGGCGACGCTGCGCTGGCTGGTTACCGGTCTCAGCATCGCCGCCCTCGGGGCGGCGCTGTGGGCGGCCTGGGGGATGGTGGGCGTCCCGCGGGGCGAGGCCCGGGTCGGGCTGACCCTCGGGGTGGCGGGCCTTGCCATCTGGATGGAGCCGGTCAGCCAGACGCTGCACTTCGGCCAGATCAACCTGATCCTGATGGCATTGGTCGTCATCGACCTGTGCCAGCCGGACGACCGGCGCTGGAAGGGGCTGGGGGTCGGGTTGGCGGCGGCGATCAAGCTGACACCGGGGATCTTCATCCCGTTCCTGCTGCTGACCAGGCGGTGGCGGGCCGCCGTGGTGTCCTCGGCCACCTTCGCCGCCTCCGTGGTGCTGGGGTTTGCCATCCTCCCCTCGGCCTCGTCGAAGTACTGGTTCGGCCTGCTGTTCTTCAACTCCCAGCGGGTGGGCGGCGTGTCCTACGTCAGCAACCAGTCGCTGAACGGGGTGCTCGTACGGCTGCTGCACGGGGTCAACCCGGCGGAGCCCTGGTGGATCGTCTCCGGGCTCCTCGTCGGAGCCTTCGGGTTGGCGCTGGCGGTCTGGGCCAGCCGGGTGGGTGAGGAACTGCTGGCGGTCACCCTCTGCGCGCTGACCGGTCTCCTGGTGTCGCCGATCTCCTGGTCGCACCACTGGGCATGGATCGCCCTGGGGTTGGTGGTCGCCCTCGACCTGGCCTTCTTCCGCGGCTACCGCGCCGCCTGGGCGCTGCTGGTCGGGTTGGTGGGCCTGTTCGCCGCCGGGCCGGTGCTGCTGATCTGGAGGGTGCCAAACTCCAACAACCGGGAGTACAACTGGCACGGCTGGCAGCTGATCGTCGGCAACGCCTACATCATCGCCGGGCTGGCGCTGCTGGCAGTCGCCTACGCCGGTCTCCTCCGCTGGTGGGGCGCCGGGTTGGATCCCGAGGGGCCGGCGGCGCTCGGGCGCCGCCGGGGCACGGGCACCCCGCCCAGCGGGACCACCCCGGGGGTAGTGTTGCAACGGCGATAGACTCGAAAGCGTGCCCGCCTACACGTCGCCCCGCCCCGGCCAGGCGTTCACCGGCCGGGTGGTGGACCTGCGGTCCGACACCATCACGCTCCCGACGCCGGCGATGCGCGAGGCGATGGCGACTGCCGAGGTCGGCGACGACTTCCTCGGCGAGGACCCCACCGCCACGGCGCTGGAGGCCCGGGTCAACGAGCTGTTCGGCGCCGAAGCCTCGGTCTACGTGCCCAGCGGGCGGATGGCCAACCTGGTCGGCCTGCTGTCGCTGACCCAGCCGGGCGACGAAGTGCTGTGCACCCGCAACGCCCACTTCTTCCACTACGAGGGGGCCGCGATCTCGGTGATCGGCGGGGTCCAGCCGCGGGCGCTGACCGACCGCCGGGGGGTGCTGGACCCGGCCGAGGTCGCCGCCGCGGTCAAGGCGCCGCTCGACTACCTGCCGCGCACCAGGGTCGTGGCCATCGAGAACACGCACAACCAGGAGGGCGGGGCGGTCTACCCGATCGACGACCTGCACGCTCTGCGCAAGGTCGCCGACGAGCACGGGCTGGCGGTGTACATGGACGGGGCGCGGATCTTCAACGCCTCGGCGGCGTCGGGTGTGCCGGTCGCCGAGTACGCGGCACTGACCGACGGGCTGATGTTCGCCTTCTCGAAGGCGCTGTCGGCCCCGGTCGGGTCGATGGTCGTCGGATCGGAGGCGTACATCGAGCGGGCCCGCCGCCACCGCAAACTGCTCGGTGGCGGGATGCGCCAGGTCGGCGTACTGGCGGCCGCCTGCCTGGTAGGGCTGAACACCATGGTCGACCGCATCCCCGAGGACCACGCCCACGCCCGCCGGCTCGCCGAGGGGATCGCCGCGCTGGCGGGCGGGGCGGTCGCCGTCGACGAGGTCGAGACCAACATCGTGATGGTGCGCACCGCCGCTCTCGGCTTCACCCCGGAGGGCTTCGTCGAGGCGATGGCCGAGCGGGGGGTGCGGTTCTTCACGTTCGGTACGGGGAACGTACGGATGGTGACGCACAAGGACGTCTCCGCGGAGGACATCGAGCTGGCACTGGAGCGCATGGCGGAGGTCATGTGATCCGGGACGAGGCGGAGCGGCTGTCCGTGGCGCTCCAGAAGCGCTTCGGGTCCTCGTCCGGGCTCAGCTGCGCCGTCGAGCCGTTGACCAAGGAAGTCGAGTTCAATGCTCCCGGAGGCGGTCGCCCCAGGATTGTGCGCTACCGTATCGTGGTCTCCGGCGGTGGTCGGGAGGCCCGCCTGACCCTCGGAGAGGCGGAGGAGCTCCTCCACTCGGTGGGCGACAATGCTCCCGCGGACTCGGTATTCGCCGAGATCGCCTCGGTCACGGGCACTCCAGAGGGGTCCGGCTGACCCGCCCGACGCAGGCCTGCCCCCGGTGTGGCGCCCCGATCAAGGCCCAGCCGCATCCGGTGATTGTCGCCGCTCGATGGCTGCGCGACGGGGTGCGCCGCGGCCACTCGTTCACGTGCACCAACTGCGGCCTGCGCCTGAGCGGGTCGTTCCTCTCCTATGCCGGCGGGGCGCACTCCCGCTGGCAGGGCCCGTTCGTCCTCCCGGTGGCGATGCTCCGGGTGCTCCGCCACCGCCGCCGGATGCACGTCCCGCCCTACCTCTACCTGAGTGCCGGTGTCGCCGGGGCCACGGCGGGTTGGGCATTGCGCAAGCGGATGCGCTGGTGGTTCTGGGTGCCCGCGGTGGCGCTCCCGGCGTCGGTCGCCGGAGCGACGGTCCCCTCGGCGTTCACCCGGGGCCGCTCCGCCCGGACGCTGGGGGCGCTGCGCTCCGCCACCGCAGGTGCGCTCTACCCGGGGCGGGAGTCGCAAGCCTTCTACCGCAAGGAAGAGATGATCTTCCGCTCCGCCGGGTTCCCGCTGTACGGGCTCGGGCCGTCGTTCACCGGGACCCGTACCCTGCGCGGCTGGGAGGGCACCGACGACGACGTGACCGGGCTCGCCCTCGGCCACGGGGACCCGATCGACCCCGACGTCCCCGGGGTCGAGGTCAAGGTCAACGCCCGTTCTGCCTTCCTGCACGCCGGGATTGCCGATAGGACCCGCCTCGCCAGGGAGCTGTGGCACCGGGCGCACCCGATCCCGCCGGGATCGCCGGAGAAGTTCATGGCCCAGCACTGGGAGCGGGAGCACGAGCTTGCCACCCGCCAGGCCCCGCCCTGGATGACCGTGCTGATCAAGGTCGAGGGCACGCCGGTGGAGTTCCGGTGGTTGGCCGAGGAGGACCACTGGGTGGCAATCCGCGACCTGGGCGACGTCGTCCTCACGCTGTGGGGGCACGGTATCGCCCCGGAGGCCATCGAGCTGGTGAAAGTCCGCAACCTGGAGCCATATGTCACGGGCAGCCGCGCCCGCCAGGCCGAGACAACGGCTACGTCCTAAGCCGTTGACGGGAAAGCTTCCCTCGCTCCGGGGTGAGGGAGCAGCCAGGGGTGTGATCACGCCCGTCTCTGCTCACTCGGCCCAATCTCAGCCGCCGCCGCTACCCCATCTGCCCCGTGACGTAGGCGTGGGTGCGGCGGTCCATCGGCACCTCGAAGATGTGCTCGGTGTGGCCGAACTCAACCAGCTCGCCAGTCGCCCGGTCGTCGCCCAGCAGGAACACCGCAGTGTAGTCGGAGACCCGGCGGGCCTGGAACATGTTGTGGGTGACCAGGACGACGGTGACGTCGACCGCCAGCCGGTGGATCAGCTCCTCGATCTTGGCGGTGGCGACCGGGTCGAGGGCCGAGCACGGCTCGTCCATCAGCAGCACCTCCGGCTCGACGGCCAGCGCCCGGGCGATGCACAGCCGCTGCTGCTGGCCGCCGGACAGCACGGTCGCCGGGGCGTGCAGCCGATCCTTGACCAGCTCCCACAGCGCGGCGTGGTGGAGTGCCGACTCCGCCGCCTCCCGCAGCACGGCCCTGGTGCGGATGCCGTTGAAGCGCAGGCCGGAGACCACGTTCTCGAAGATGCTCATCGTCGGGAACGGGTTCGGACGCTGGAAAACCATACCGATCCGGCTCCGGACCAGCTCCGGCTTGGTGTCCCTGGCGTAGACGTCGAGCCCGCCCACCCGGATCGTGCCCTCGACGACGCCGCGGGTGGCGTCGTGCAGGCGGTTGATCGCCCGGAGCAGCGTGGTCTTGCCGCAGCCCGATGGCCCGACGAGGGCGGTGACCCTGTTGCGGGCCAGGTTCAGGGTGACGTTGCGGACGACCTGGTGGTCGCCGAAGCGCACGCCGACGTTATCGAGGGTCACCGCGCTCTCGGGGGCGCGGTCGAGCGGGTCGGTTCGGCGGGCTGGGGCGGGCTTCGTCGCCGGCGGGGTGCCGACAACCGCGGGGTCCGTCATAACGCTCTCCGATCGAAGCGGGCGGCCACCCTCCGGGCGGCCACGTTGAGCAGCAGGACCAGCACCAGCAGGACGAGGGCGGTGCCCCAGGCAGCCTGCTCAGCGGACGGGTAGACCTCGGTGGCGTTGGCGTAGATCACCAGCGGCATCGCCGCGGTCGGGGCGGATGGGTGGAGGTTGAACAGCTGGCTGCCGATGCTGGTGAACAGCAGCGGGGCGGTCTCGCCTACCGCCCGGGCCAGCGCCAGCAGGCTGCCGGTCACGAGGCCGGCGACCGCCCCGCGAAGGACGACCGACCGGGCGACCCGCGACCTCCGGGCACCGAGTGCCAGCGCCGCCTCACGCAGGTCGACCGCCACCGCTGACATGGCGGCCTCACTGGAACGGATGATGATCGGCAGCATCAGGACGGCCAGGGCGAAGGCCCCGGCCCAGGCGGAGAAGCGGCCCTGCTGCTCGACGATCACGGCGTAGGCGAAGATGCCGATGGCGATTGACGGGACGCCGGAGAGGACGTCGGCCCCCAGGCGCAGGGCTGCGGCCAGCCTGCCCGGCCGCTCCAGCAGGAACAGGGCGGCGGCGATGCCGACCGGCACGGCCAGGACTGTGGCGATGCCGACGATCAGGATCGACCCGGCGATCGCATTGAGGATCCCGCCGCCGGGGATGCCCGGCGGGGCCGGATTGTGGATGAAGAAGTCGAGGTTGATGGCGTGGATGCCGCGGGAGGTCGTGTAGCCAGCGAGCGCCACCAACGGGACGAGGGCGATCGCGACCGCCATCCCGCAGATGCCGAAGGCGAGTTTCCTGGCGGTTTCCCGGCGGCGCAGCGTGCGCCGGGCGGTCTGCCGGATCAGTTCCCGCCGGGCTGCCGCGCTGGCGCGGCTGCCCGCTGGGGAGGGCGGGACCGGGTCGGGCGGCAGGGCATCAAGGAGGGGTTCGCGGTCGCTCATCGGGATGCCCGCCGTTGCCAGCGGCGACGGAGCAGGAACTGGCCCCCGGCGTTGACGGCGATCGAGATCGCCAGCAGGTAGACGACGAGGGCGATCACCTCGCTGCGCTGGATGCCCGGGGTCGCCTCGCTGAACATGTTGATCACCGCCGACCCGAGCGTTGCTCCGGGCGAGAACAGCGCCGTGCCCAGGCTGTGTGGCAGCGCGAAGCGGTTCCCGATGACCATGGCGACGGCGATCGTCTCGCCCATCGCCCGGCCGGTCGCCAGGGTGACCCCGGCCTCGATGCCCGGGCGGGCACCCCGGATCACCGCCCGGTGGATCACCTGCCAGCGGGTCGCCCCGAGCGCCATCGCCGCCTCCCGGTCGGCGACCGGGACGCCGATCAGTGCGGTACGGGAGAGCGACACCACCGTCGGCAGGATCATCACGGCCAGCACGACGCCGGCCAGCAGCATCCCCGAACCGAGCGCCTCCCCCTGGAAGGCTGCCCCGGCGACCGGCAGCCTGGCGAGGAACGGCTCCAGGTCGTGGGCGAAGACCGGGGTCAGCACCAGCAGCCCCCACAGTCCGACGACGACGCTGGGAACGGCGGCGATGAGGTCGATCGCCACGGAGAGCGGCCGGGCGAGCCGGGTGGGGGCGATCTCCGCCAGGAAGGCGGCCCCGGCCAGGCCGACGGGCACGGCCAGTAGCAGGGCGACCGCGGTGGTGAGGGCGGTGCCGACAACGAACGCCCCGGCGCCGTAGATGTTGCGCGCGGTGTCCCAGCTACTCGACCACAAGAAGCGGAGGCCGGAGTGGGCGAGGGCCTGGCGGGAGCCGGCAACCAGGCTGACCACCAGGGCGATCAGCACCGTGGCGAAGATCACGGCGCCGGCCCAGCGGATGAGGGCGTAGGCCGGGGGCGGCGACTGGGCCTGGCGGCGGTCGAGCGCCTCGCGCACGCCGGGCACCGGGGTGCGCCGTTCCGGCGGGACTTCCTCGAGCAGGGTTGTGGTGGTGGTCATGTCGGCCCCGGTGTCGGCATGTTCACAACGCTAACAGCATAAAGTTAGTTTATACAGTAGAAATACTGGAGATGCCACCGAGGCCGCGAAGGTCGACGGGTGGGAGAAAATCCCGGCATGCACATCTCGGCGAAGGTCGACTACGGCATGCGCGCCCTGCTGACCCTGGCCGCACGGGGTGCCCCGGCGACGACTGATTCGCTGGCCGAGGAGCAGCGCCTCCCGGCGAAGTTCCTTGGGGCGATCCTCAACGACCTGCGGCGGGCAGGGATCGTCGCCAGCATCCGGGGGGCCGAGGGCGGCTACCGGCTGGCCCGGCCAGCCGCCGAGATCCGGGTGGCCGACGTGATGCGGGCGCTGGACGGCCCGCTCGCCGAGGTGCGGGGGCTGCGCCCCGAGGCGACGACCTACGAGGGGGCGGCTGAGCGGCTGCAGGACGTCTGGGTGGCCGTGCGGGCCAGCCTGCGCGGGGTACTCGAGGCGGTAACCCTCGACGACGTGGTCAGCGGCAACCTGCCGCCGCCGGTGGCGAAACTGACCGAGGACCCGGCGGCCTGGTCGTCACGGCGCTGACGCGCCATCTGCACATGGCCATTCCCGAGGCTCCGCCGGCCTGACTGACACAGTCCACCCAGCGGCGGTCCGCGGGTCAGGGAGGGAGGGCCCGGGCGGCGTCGATGGCGGCGGCGACCCGGCCGCTCACCGGGTCGGCCCACCCGGAGGGGGAGGGCTGCGGCGGCGACGCCGCGGGGGCGGCGGCCAGCGCAGCCCCCACTGGTCGGGTGAGCTGCCGTCCCGCGCGGTCAACCGTCGACCGCCCAGCGGCGAGCAACCGCTTGCGCAATGAGAACCCGAGGACGGCGACCAGATTGAGCACGGCCAGCTGGACCAGCAGCGACTGGCCCTGACCGCTGGCAAGCAGGGCATCGCCAGCGAGCAACAGGAAGGTGAGGAAGGCCGCCATCGCCACGATGGTCCCCAGCGCCCGGACGAACGCCGTTCCCCACAGCCACAACACCGACCGGCCCGCCCCGGGGAGGGCCGCGGCCAGAGCGGCGAAGGGCATCAGGGCGATCAGCATCACCGCCACCAGTTGGGCCAGGATCACCGTGCCGGCGATGAGGCCGAGCGACACCATCAAGGTCACCGAGGCGGCGAGAACCAGGACGGCGACGCCGAGCCGGTCGGTCGAGGGTTGCCGGTTGAAGGTGTACAGGGCGGTGCACGGCGGGGTGTCCATGACCGACACGATCTGGGTCCGGTCGCCGCCGGAACCGGCGGCCAGGACGGCTTCGGCCTCCTGGCGGCAGGCCGGGGGCACGATCGTCCCCCACTCCAGTAGCTGGTAGGGCTGGCGGACGAAGGCGTTCTCGACCTGGCCGGTCAACGGTCCAACCGCGGCTTGAAGCTGCGGCAGGGCGTAGCTGCCGGAGGGAGCGGGACAGCCCGGCGGCACCGGCGGGAGTGCCACCGAGGCGACCGAGCCGGCCAGCCCCGCGGTGAACCGGAACGACCCGTTGAGGAACCCCTGCGGGTTGGCGAGCAGCCAGCTGGCGAAGGCGCTCACCAGCACCAGCGACAGGGCGAACTCGCCGACCCCCCGGCCGACCCGGCCCCGGAAGATCTGGATCCCGCCGTAGGCGGCAGTGGTCAGCAGGGCGAACCCGAGCAGGGGCACGAAGAAGGCGTTCTGGTACCGGCCGGCCACCGCCGCCATCGGCGCCGCCAGCCGGTTGGCGAAACCGAACGAGAACGCCCAGCCCACCAGCCACACACCGATGCCCACGACCCACCGGTCGGTGGCGAAGGTCATCTCGGTGAGCGACCCGACGGCCTTCCGGGAGACCGCGGTGAACCCGCCTTCGTCGTAGTCGATGGTGTAGGAGCTGATCGGGTAGGCGCCCAGCTGGCCGGAGGTCGCCGGATCGGCGGCCTGCTGGCACGGCGGCTGCGGGATCACCGTCTGCATCAAGGGGCTGGGAGTTGGCGCCGGCGGCATTTGGGCGGACGCCGGACGGGCCAGGGTCAGGGTGAGGGCTACTGCCATGCCGGCAGCTGAAGCCAGCAGGGCGGCAAGCCGCAGCCGGGTCACGCCGGCGCCACCCGGGCCGGGTTGGTCTCGAACGATTCGTGGAGCTCACGGGTCAGGGCGGGCAACACCTGCATCCGGCCGACCCGGTTGCGGACGTCCCGGTACAGGCACGCTCCCTCCGGCGCCGAGGTGATGAAGGCGACCGCCGCTTCACTGGGCTCCACCCCGACGAAGTGCAGCGCGGCAGCTGCCGCCGCCGCCGACTGCCGGAAGACGAACCGGGGGCCGAGCAAGTGGGCAAGCTCGTCGTCGCCCAGGTCGTTGGGGTGCTGCGACAGCAGCCAGATGGCGGCGTTGTGCTTGCGACCGTCACGGATACCGTCGAGCAGCAGCGACCGGCCCTGCGGCGACGAGGTCAGGCTCCAGGCTTCGTCGAACACCGCGGCGGCGAAGCGGGCCGGATCGGAGAAGCAGACCTGGCGGGCGATGGCGGCGATGAGGTAGAGCAGCGCCCGCGAGAGCACCTGCTCGGGCAGCAGATGGCGGGCACCATGCTCGCTGAGCGCCGAGTCGCGATCCGGCAGGATCAACCCCGGCGCGTGGAAGACGAGGTAGTCGGCGTCGAGGCGGACCAGCTCGCCCTCGCCGAAGGCAACCCGGGCCAGCGGGTTGCGGCTGGCGACGTTGAGGGCTTGGCAGAGCGCGCCGGCGGCGGGAGCCCCGGCCCGCTCCAGCTCGGCCACGACATCGCTGAGGCCACCGCTGCGCCGGGCGGCCACCGCCTCGATTGCCTCGGCGAGGGCGAGGCCCTGCGCCTCCGCGGGCGCCGTGCCGGTTGCCAGGGTGAGGAACCCGAGCGACAGCCCGACCCGGTCCCGGCCGGCAAAGATCCGCAGCGGGTCGAGGCACGGCCCGGCGCCTGCCCCCAGCGAGACGACCTGTGCCCGTCCCGGTGGTACCGGGGCCACCTCCGCGAGCCGGGCGTACTCACCGGAGGCGGTGCGATCGAGAACCACCACCCGCCCGCCGCGGGCGAGGGTGGCGTGGATGGCGTTCTTGATGAAGTAGCTCTTGCCACTGCCGAGCGCGCCGAAGACCCCCAGCGACCCCGACCGGTTGACGCTCGGCCCGTAGGCCGGGTCGAAGAGCACCGGCCGGAACGTCCCGGCGTCGAGGCTGTAGCCAACGAGCGCACCGTCCGGGTCGCCCACCTTCACGCCGGCGAACGGCATGCCGGCTGCCAGATCCCGCCCGAGCAGGGAATGGACGTAGTCGCGGGCGGGTGAGCCCGCCGGGGAGCCAGGGAGCATGGCGGAGAACAGGCCGAGCTGGCCCCCGATCGGCCGGTGCAGTTGGTAGTCGCCGGAGGCGTAGAGCGCACGCAGCGTGGAGACCTGCTCCTCGAGATCCTCGAGCCGGTCGGAGCCCAGGGCGACGATCGTAGTCACGCGGAGCTCGGCATCGGTGGGGTTGGCGGCGAGCTGGGTTCGCAGGTCGCCCAGCGCCTCCATCGCCTCGGCCAGGCCTGGCGGTGGGCCGGCGGGGTCCCCGTCGTACTCGCCGACCTGGCTCAGCAGCTGGCGGGCCTGCCGCCGGGCCGAGGCCTGGGCGGCCGGGTTGCCCACCGGGCGGATGCGTAGGCACCAGTCGACGGGGAACCGGGTCTGCTCGGCAGCCAGGAGCCATTCGGCGCCGCCGGGGAAGCCGAACTGGTGCGGCATGTCGGAGAGGGCCAGGAGTGCCTGGTACCCGGACCCCTGCTCGGTGTCGACCCGCAGGTAGCGACGGTGACGGGGGCGCCCATTGTCGTCGGGTCTGCCACCCTCGGTGAAGACGGCGTCGTTCAGTGCGGCAAGTCGGGGAGCGTCCTGCCATCCGGCTTGGCGACCTGGCGCCGGTGGCGGGGCACCGAGGCCCCGGGCGACGGCTGCTGCGTAGATCCAGCACACTTCCGTTGCCCCCGCCGGCTCAACCCCGAGGAACGGGCGCAGCCGCTCCAGGAGTTGGTGTGCCTGGGCGGAGCGCCGGTCGATCTCCGCTGATGGGACCCGGGCTGGGCCCAACCCGAAGGTTTCGCCGAGCGATGAACGGGCGGCGTCGAGCGCTGGAGGCCGGCCCCGCCGGGCCGGCCGGGCAGGCAGCTCAGCAGCGAGGAAGGTGATGCGTTGCCTCGGCTCGAGGGCGGTCGCCAGTGCTGCGGAGCGGGCGAGGTAGCCGGATGGGTCCGGGCTGCAGATCCGCCGGGCAAGCTCCTCGGGCGACACCGGGGCACAGGGCGACACCACCATCGCCGGGCCACCCAGCGCGATCAGGGCCGAGCGGGTCTGGCGGTGCAGCTGCAGCTTTTCGTCGTGGGTCAGCCAGGGGTAGGTGGCCGGCTCAACCCGGAACACCGCCCACACCGATCCGGTCCGGGTCCACACCAGGTTCCCGGCGACGAACCGGGCGGGCAGCTTCATGGTGCGACGAAGAGCCGGGAAGTCAGGGCCTCCGGGCGAGCCCGCCGGAGCGGCTTCCCGCCCACCGTCCCGGCGCGGGGTGCGGCAAGGTAGCCGATCAGCCCGGCGAAGGCGCTGAGCGGGCTCCGGCCCTCAACCCGGAGGCGTCCGGCAGCCCGGGCCGCGACGGTGGGCACCGCGACTTCGACCATCAGGTTGGCGATCCGGGGCAGGTGCGCCCACAGGCCGCGGGTAACGACCAGGCCAGCCAAGGTCCCAGCGATGACGATCAGCTGGGCCACCGTCAGCTGGGTGGGTAGCTGCCAGCCGCCGATACGGCCGATCACCCACGGGTAGCGGCGGGCGTGGGTGTAGGAGCGGCAGGGGACGGGCTGGCGGTTCATGCCGCTGGGTCACCAGGCCGGGCGGCGGCCACCGGGCCGAGCGAGTGCATCTCCTGGCCGATCTCGTTCTGGAACCACTGGATGTTGGCGGCGCCCCAGAGCACGCCTCCCGCCAGGAGGAAGGCGCCCAGGGTGGGGATCAGCGCTTTGGTTTTCCACCACACGTGTGCCACGAACAGGATCGCGGCAACCGCCAGGCCGGCCTCGATCAGCTGCTGCACCTCGGCCAGCTTGAGTTCCATCCAAGAAATCACTGTGCGTTCCTCCTCATGGCTCGAGTGGGGGCGCGGGCAGGACGGCCCCGACCACCCAGCCGGCAGGCGTTCGGGCCAGGCGGAGCGTGTAGCCGAGCACTTCGGTGCGCCCGGCGGCGTCGGCGACCTTGAGGTCGACCTCGGCGGTTCGGGTGGCGCCCGGCCCGGCCCGCGCGGGGCCGAAGCCGACCGCGGTGACGGTGACCGCGGCCGGA
>DAIQBQ010000037.1:0-14501 GCA_036781065.1 Actinomycetota bacterium | reverse complement strand
GTGGCGGCGGACGGCGGGATCTTCAACTACGGCGACGCCGGGTTCTTCGGCTCGGCCGGCAGCCTGCACCTGAAAGCCCCGATCGTCGGCATGGCAGCGACCCCCGACGGTGGCGGCTACTGGCTGGTCGCCTCCGACGGCGGCATCTTCACCTACGGTGACGCCGGCTTCTTTGGCTCGACCGGGGGCATGGCGCTCAACAAGCCGATCGTGGGGATGACCACCTAGTCTTGGCGAGCGATTCCTCATACTGCCCAAAAGGGCGTGCAGGCTCCGCCGCCAGGGGAGCCACTTCGCCTTCCGGATCTTTTGTGTGCGAAAACCGCGCATATATGGCGGTTTTTACGCACAAAAGCGTAGCGAGGGGTGCCATCGGGATCCGGCAGTCCCTTGACTCCCGCCCGGAGATCCGCACAAGAGCCCCGGCGGCGCGGGCCTGGCCGGACCTCGATCGGGCCCTCCACGAGCCCATCGTCGACACCGGCCTTGCGGCCTGAAATTTGACTCGTCCGTGCAGATCTTCAGGCCTAGCGGAGGTGGTTCGCCGCACGGGACTGGTGTTCCTCCAGCGTGTCGACCACGGCCCGCGCCCACAGGCCGTAGCCGGCGTCGTTGGGGTGGTACAGGTCCGCGGCAAAGTAGCGCATCGGGTCCTCCCGGAACGGCGTTCCGGTGCGGCCGGCGATGTCGACGTAGATCGCCTTCGGCGTCCGGGCGGCCAGGGCGCGGACATCCGCACCCATCACCCGTCCGCGCACCCAGGCGATCGCCAGCAGCGGCTGGGGGATCCGGGGCGACGTGCCCATATCCGGGATCCCAAGCACCACCGCGGTGCGGACCGATGCCGGCAAGCCGGCCAGGACGGCGGCGTAGTCCCGCCGGAAGGCCGACCGCGGCGTCAGGTGCGTGACGTCGTTGGCGCCGATGCTGATAAAGAGCAGGTCCGGCCGGTGGGTGGCGGCCCGGGGGAGCTGGTCATGCAGCACGTCAGCGATCCGGTCGCCGGAGTGGCCCAGGTCGGTCAGCCGGACCGGCTTGCCCAGCAGCCGGGCGACCTGCATCGGCAGGATCTCCAGGTCGCGCGAGGCCCCGAGCCCGGCCGCGGTGGAGTCTCCGAGCCACACCACACGGTGAACGGCGTCACCGGGTGGCCCGGCGGCGACATCGATCGGGACGGCCGGGTGCGGGGGGCTCGGCGGTCCCTGCCGGGCGATCAGCACCTCGACCGTCAGCAGGCCGGCGCTGGAGGCCAGCGCCAGGGCGGCCGGGATGAGCACCTTCTTCGCGCCGCCCACGGCCCGTGATTGTAGTTACCCCGATGCCGTGGCGCGCAGCTCGGCCGCCCGGCGTTTCGCCTTGAACTCCCGCCAGGTGAGGACGGTCACCAGGCCGTCGAAAGCGGTCAGCAGGATGAGGCCGACCCCGGGCTTATCGATGATTTGGACCAGCTGGTAGACGATAAATATCCCTAAGAGAATGATCATCGCAATATAGGCCCATAGCTTGTCGAACAGAACCAGCACCACCAGCGCCCCCTTGGCCGCGCCGTGGATCACCAGGTAGATCCCGCCGTAGATGGTCGACGACCGGGACAGGTGGGCCGCCACATTGACCAGATGGCGGGCGAGGAAGTCGGTCGGGTCCTGGGCCAGCTCGTGGGCGGTCAGCGAACGCACCAGGTGGTTGATCGACGCCGGGGTCACCACCAGCAGGGCGATGCCGACCAGCAACTCGAGCAAGCCGTCCAGGCCCTTCAGGGCGATGACGATCTCGAACAGCCGGTCTTCCCTGGGGGAGGTCCCCGGCGTGTCGTCGGGCCGGTGCAGCCAGCGGTGGAGGAGCCCCCGCCTGGGCGCGGGCGCGGCCACGCGCGGCTGCTCGGTCAAACCACCGTACCTTCCGCCATCGCATCCTCCCCCGTTTAGTGTTCCCGATTTTTCGCGGGCCGGCTCCGGATTCCCGCTCGTCCGAGCCCGGATTCCCCCGACCCGACGACGCTACGCTTCGTCAGCCGATCGATTTGACCGAGAGGCACGATATGTAGGCCGCTGGCGACTTCGGCATCGACGTCTGCGCCTACCCGCCGCCCGGGTTCGAGGGGTAGAGCCAGGGCGGGACACGGGTGGCCGGATCGAGCCGGGCCGAGTCGAGCTGGGAGCGGGTGAGAAACAGGGCGTCACTGAGGTTGGCGCCGGCGATATCGGCGCCGCGCAGGTCGGCGCCGGTGAGGTCGGCCCGGCCGAGGTCTGCCCGGCCGAGGCGGGCGCCGATCAACGTCGCGCCGCGCAGGTTCGCTCCGCGGAGGTCGGCACCTGTGAGCTTGGCGCCGGCCAGGTCGGCGCCGCGGAAGTCCCGGGTGGGGAGCCCTTCCCGGATCCGCTCGCTGGCGGCGGTCAGGGCTGTGTTGACCCGCTGCCGGACGGCAGTGACCTCCAATGCCTCCAGGTCGGCCGGACCGCCGCCGGTCAAGCTGACGACCTCCTCCAGCGCCTCCTCCAGGTCGCCCGCAGGCGACCGGTCGATCGCCTCGGTCAGGTACCAGGCCAGCTCGTGGAGCTGGCGCATGACCGCGAAGACGGCGAACATCGCGGGCGACCAGCCAGCGCCGGCGAAGGTCCGTTGGGCGACCTTCTGGCCGGCCCCCAGGCAGTCGAAGGCGGCGCAGCCGGGGAAGCCGTGCGTGCGCAGTTGGGCGTGGATCTCGCAGCGGAAGTCGCCGGACAGGTGGGGGCAGGGGACGCCGGCGGCCTTGTCGATGGCGAAGTCGGCTGAGACGGCGAACCCGGGTGCCACGCAGCACAGGCCGATGCACCGGGTGCAGTCAGGGTGCAACCCGAGGCGGGACCGAGCCACGGCCAGCGGCAGCGGTGGACGGGACATGCGAGGCAGGCTAGCGTTGTCGGGTGGGCAACGCCGACGAGATCCGGGCCGCGTACGAGGCCTACGTCGAGGGCGACTACGCCGCGGTGCTGAGCCTGGTCGACCCCGGGTTCGAGTGGACCTACCTCGAGCCGACGTCCGAGAACCCGGAGCCGCAGGTCTGCCACGGCCCGGGCGAGCTCGCCCGGTGGATGGCGCGCCAATCGTCGACCGGGCTGCGCACCGAAATCGTGGAGATCCTCGGCCACGGGGACAGGGTGATGGTGGTGACCCGGACGCCTGGGATCGAGGGATTCCGGGCCTGGTCGACCGATGACCGGACCTACCACGTGCTGACCCTGCGTGACCACCGCATCACGAAGCTGCGCGCCTTCCGGACCCGGGATGACGCCTTGGAGTTCGCAACGAGCTGAGGGCCGCTCATCCACTGACGTAGGCTGGCCGGCGTGGACCCCAATGGTTACCTGATCGCCCTGCCGGGAGGCGGTCCGGGAGCCGCAGCCCTGGCGGCGATGCTGGTTGGGCAGGGGGTCGCCGCCGTCGCGGAAGGCGCCGATGTGTGTGTCTCGACGGTCACCACCGCCGGGCTCACGGCGGCGGCTGCGGTCCTCTTCGCCGCCTTCGGGTGCGGGCTCTACCTCGACCTGGTGCCCGACCCGCCGGTCCTGGCCCCAAGACCGGACCTGGTTCGGGGCGCGGTGGAGGTCGCCTGGCCCGACGGGCGGCTCGAACCACGGACCGGCCTGCAGCCGGCCCAGGTCGGCTACCTGCTCCGCACCGCGCTGGCCACTACCGGCCGCTAGCTCCGCTAGAGGCACCCCTCGCTACGCTTTTGTGCGTAACAACTGACATATATGCGCGGTTTTTACGCACAAAAGAACTGGAAGGCGAAGTGGCTCGCCTGGCGGCGGCGCAATTCAGTGCTATCAGCAGGCGCCGTGGCACGCACCAACACCAGGGCCGTGCCCGGCACCGATGTCCTGACCGGATGGCCAGCTGAGGAGCCCGGCGAATTCGTCGATGGCCGCCGTGTAGCGGGCGCAGAACTCCGCCGCCTCCGCCGGCCCCCAGAGCGGGTGGCGGTAGCGCAGCGACAACGTCATGCGACCGTCGAGGGTCACAACGCCGATTGACAGGCCCTCGGGCATCATTGCCGGCGGCGAGGTCCAAGCCCCGACCGCCTGGCCCGCTGCCGGGCCGAAGTCCAGGGTGGGGGCTACCCCGAGGTTCGAGAGCACGGCCCCGGGCACGAACGGGTCCGCAATCACCCGCTGCGCTACGGCCGGCTTGATCAGCCGGGGCAGGTGCTGGAGGGCGCCGAACAGCCCGACCAGAGCGGCGGCGCTGTGCCGCTGCTCGATGCAGGCGAGCCGTGCCGCCACCGCCTCGAGCAGGAGCCTCGGCTCGGTGCGCTGGTCCGGCCTGGTCGAGACTCCCACCATGCACAGGGAGTTCCCGACCGCGGGAGCGGGGCACATCCGCTCGGTCAGATAGAGGGTGAGGCGACCATCGGGCTCGCCATGGGCCACGTTCCAGCGGTGCATCGCAGCGAACAACGCCGCCGCCAGCACGGGGGGAACGCTGGCCTGCTCGGCGGTCAGGCCGTGGTGGTGGACCCCGTACCCCGCGGCCGGGTGCCCGCCCTGGGGGGCAAGGTGCGCAGAGCCCCTGGCCAGCTGCGCCGCTTCCACCAGCGCGGTGCGCGCCCGGGCCAACCGTCCGGTGCGGCCCCGGGCGCTCAGGTCATGCAGGCCCAGCTCGTCCGGCAGCGGAGCCTCCCCCCGGTAGGCTGCGGCAACCGAGGCCAGGAAGGCGAAGGCTCCGACCCCGTCGATGGCGGCGTGGTGGGCCGAGAGCATCAGCTGGTCGCCCTCGGGCCGGTGTACGAGGCGGATCCGGAACGGGGGAGACGCGGTGAGCGGGACGGACAGGCTGTAGAGATCGGATCGCACCTGCTCAAGTGACCCGCCCGCCGGCAGGGTGAGCTCCTCGACCGGATCGAGGTCAGCGGCGACGGGCAGCTCCCAGGTTGCCCGGCGGCCCTGGGTGCGTCGCCGGGCGCGGGCCATCGCATGGGCAGCCATCGCCTGCTCGACGGCAGACCGGAGCCGGTCGGTTTCCAGCCGCCCAGGGAGGGCGACCTCCGCCTGGACCGTCCAGGGCTCCAGCGGCGAGTCGAGCAGGCACACCGCTTCCTCGAGCGGGCTCATGGGGGCTGTTGCCCCCACCGCGGAGCCGGCGGCGACGATAGGAGCCTCGATGCGCACGCTCACCGGGATCCTGCGCCCCGACACAATGCGGGCACCCCTTGCCAGCAGATGGGCCAGCACCCGGAGCGGCGAGTAGGTCGCTGGCAGCCGGCCCTGCCGCGATGAGAGCGGGGAGACGCGGTCGATGTGGGCGCTCAGCTGCGTTTCGCCGATCCCGATGTGCAGGCTGTCCCGCTCCGAGCGCCGGCGGAAGGCGATCTGGAAGCCGGGATGAAGGATGCGGCCCAGCGGCGTGTCCTGGCTGAACTGGCCGCTGGCAACGATGCGGTTGACCAGCGAGCGGATCCGTGCGGGGTCAAACGCCCGGACCGGGGATTGGTTCAGGGCCGGACGATCCAAGCCGCCCTTTTGCCCCGGTCCCTGAGCCTGACCGAGTGCACCCGGTCGCAGGACCGGGTCACCGTTGGAGCGGACGACGGCCCGTACTTCCTTGCCCTCGACCTCCCCATCGAGTGTCATATAGATCAGGTGGGAACGGCTGCGGAGCCGCCCCGCCAGCGCTCGTTCGCAGTTGAGCCTTGCGGTCTCGGACGGCACGACGCGGCGTTCGATTGCCTGCACGCAAGCCCCATGAGTCGACAGCGCCCCGACAATGGGCAGTCCCAGACCCCCTCTATCGCGCTCCACCACTGGTAGACGATCCTCAGTCCCGCGGCTGGACGGCCTGGGTCACATCCCGCCGACCGTCCTCTTGGCTGGACAACGGCATCCATCAGGAGGATCACCCCGGGACCTCCTCGTTCGCCACCAGGACCGGGAGGGGCTCCGGGGGGCCAGGATGCCCGGCCACACACGCTATCCGGTGTTTTGTGGATCATGGGCCCTCATTATTGTGTGTAGCGATCCACAAAACTGGCTCCGGAAGCCCGCTCTCCTCGCCGACCGTCCTCCTCCACTCTAACCTTCGGGCCGGGGGGTCAGGCCCGGCCGCAGATCGATCCAGAATTTTCTTGTGAATCGTTCTCCTGAACTCGGGTAGGCATCGCGAGAGAGGAGGTCGACCATGGCCATAGCGAGCTTGCAGGATCTTTTCATCGAGCAGTTGGGCGACCTGCTGGACGCCGAGAAGCAACTCGTAACGTCGCTTCCCGATATGGCTGAGGCGGCGAGCAGCAGCCGGCTCCGGCAAGCCCTCGAGCACTACCTGCGGCAGTCCGAAGGCCAGGTCCAGCGTCTGGAGCAGGCGTTCAACCTGATCGGCGTCAGGGCGGATCAGGGGGACTGCACGGCCATGGAAGGGCTCGTCAAAGAGGCCGGGCAGGTCGTGAACGACGCCGGCGACCCCGCCGTTACCGACGCCGGCCTGATTGCTGCGGCCCAAAAGGTGGAGCCCTACCAGATCGCCAGCTACGGGTCGGCCCGGACCTGGGCCGAGGAGCTGGGGAACCCGCACGTCGCCGAACTGCTGCAGACGACCCTCAACGAAGAGTCCGCGGCCAACGAAGCGCTGATCGAGATCGCCGAGTCGCAGGTCAACGCCAGCGCCGCCCGCTAGGGGAGGCGTCATGGACCAGGAGGATCTCCGCCGGATTGCGCGGGCACTCGAAGAGGTGCCGAACGTTGACGCCCGGGCGATCGCGGTGACCGCCGAAGGCGATGCCGTTGCCCTGACCGGATCGGTGCCGAGCGTGGAGGGGGCCGAGGCGGCTGCGTCGGCCGCGAAGCGGTACGCACCGAGCGTCGTCACCCGGTTCACGATCGACCGGGAGGGAGACCGGGAGCTGGGCCCGAAGGCCCACGCGGTGATGAACGGACCCCAGTACACGATGCGCTCAAAGGCCCGGGAGCCCTCCGAAGAAGACCTCCCGTCGCCGCACGACGAGTTCTGAGCCGGACCTGAACGGCCACCCGTCTGGCGAGGCCCACGAGTGTAGTGCTAGCACCATTGACTGAGTCGCGGGCCGCGGGGACAGTGAGTTTCGGCGGAGAGGAGGGAGTTGCAATGAACCGCGACCGGGACAGCGAGGAGTCGGACGAGGCTCCGGAGCTCGATCTCACCGTAGTGGCTGAGCCGCAAGGTCTGGCGGATGCCTCGGGCCTGGCGACGACCGAGCGGGTGGGGAGCAGGAAGGACCTGGGGCCTGGCGAGGAGGGCAGGGGCGGTGAGTAGCGGCGCCGGCAGCATCGGCGGCGCCGGTTGCCTGGGTGCTGCGTGGCCCGCGGCGTAGCCGGGCACTCACTCCGACGGAGGAAGAGGCAGCTGGAGGACGGGGGGCCGCCCGTCGAACCGGTGTGGCTCAGGAGCCGCCCGCTGGCGTTCATCGAGAACGTCAAGACCCTCGGCGGCATCGCCGCGCCGCTGCTTGCGGGCTTCTCGCTGACCGCGGTCATCCAGTTGGTCACGCTCGGCAAGGACGCATCGCCGCCCCGCTTCGCACCCGCTGCGGTCAGCGCCTTTGCCATCGCCGCCGGGTTCCTGCTGTACGCACTCCAATTCAGTGCGATCGCCGTCACCTTCGGCGTCGAGCCGAGCCAGTACCTGGACTTCTTCCCCGAAGCGAGACGGGACCCGGAGTCCCTGCGCCGGGTGCGGGAGATCCAGTTCGAGGACACGATCCTCCGCTGGAAATACAACACCAGGGCGCACGTGACCTACGACATCGGGCTTATCGCCTTCCTGCTCGGCCTCGGCCTGACCTTGGTCCCGAGTCGCTGGTCGCCGCTGCCGTACGGGCGGGTGGTGGCGCTTGCCGTCGTCGGGGCGGCGCTGGTCATCGAAGCGGTCTGGATCTTCTCCGTTGGGCGATCGAGATGGCCGGAGCCGCTGCTGCCCGGCCCGGCCAAGCCGGAGGAGGCCCGCAACGCGATCGATGCCGGTCTGGTCAAGACCCGGTCCCGATTCGACCCCGGCAAGGGTCAGGAGTTGATCGACTCCAGCCCGGACCTGGCCGAGCAACTCAAACGGCTTGCCGACATCTTGAGCCGCCTGGAGCAGTTGCACCACTAGCGCCGCTAGGCCTGGGCGAGGTTTGAAGCGTGACCCACACTCTGCGTAGGTGCGGCTTCAGACCTCGCGGATGCCGGGGTGGGTGTCGCTGACCGGGGTCAGCTCGGCGACCAGCCCTCCGGGGTCGGGAGGTTGACCACGATCGCCTCCTGGGTCGACCGGCAGACGACCATGCGCACCGGCTCCTCGCCGACATTTGCTTCCACGTGCACCTCGCCCGGCGGCACCCAGACGAAGTCGCCCGGCTCGGCGTCGTGGCGGTGCTCAAGGGTCGGGCCGGACCAGAACCGGGCCCGCCCGGCGACCACATAGATCGCACTCTCCGACTCCCCGTGGTGGTGCACCGCCGAGACCGCCCCCGGGGACAGCTCGACGTAGCCGAACCACAGCGCCTCGGCCCCCACCAGGGCGTTGGAGATGGCCGCTTCCCGGCGCATGGCGCCGCTGGCGGTGCTCGCCGCCCGGTCGGCGGGTTTCACCACCCGGAAGTCGCTCATTGCGCCCGCGCCTTGGTCATCGGGTGCCTCGACCCCCCGCGGCAAGATCGTTCTTTGGAACCTGGCGGCTCTATCTGATCCCTCACGTTACAAAGAAAGCCGTTGCAGGGCGGGAGGGCTACAGCGCGGCGTGCAGGATCGACTCCAGCTCGGCATCGGTGAGGGCGATCGGGTTCGCCCGCATGCTGCCGCCCCGGGATCCGGCCACGACCCCCTTCAGCTCCCCGGCCCGGAGGCCGGCTACGGACAGCGCTGGGACGCCCAGGCCACGGCGCAGGTCGTCCAGGGCCGCCGCCGTGCCGTCGGCGGTGGGATCGGAGGGGTTGACGACCCGGAACACCTCGTCGTAGCGGTCCAGGGCGGGGCTCTCCGGTGCCCGGCTGCGCAGCGCCTCAACGTTTACCCGGATCGTCGCCGGCAGCAGGCAGGCGCAGGCGACGCCATGGGCGATGCAGGCGGTCCCGCCCAGCGGGGCGGCGAGGCCGTGGACCGCCCCAAGCCCGGCGTTGGCCAGGCAGATCCCGCCCCACAGGCTGGCCAGCGACCGCTGCTGAGCGGTCCCGCCCCCTCCTGCCAACCCGTGCAACCCCGCTGCGGCCAGGCGGATCCCCGGGAGGGCGTAGGCGTCGGTCATCGGTTGGGCCTTCAGGCAGACGTAGGACTCGATCAGGTGGGTCAGTGCGTCGAGGCCGGCTGCGGCGGCCACCGGAGCCGGGGCGGTGGAGGAGAGCTCGGGGTCGACGACGGCGACGCGGGGGAGGAGCTGGTCGGAACGCAGGCTGCGCTTGACCGAGGCCGCTGGCACCCGGATCACGCTGTTGCGGGTGACCTCCGAGCCACTGCCGGCGGTGGTGGGCACGGCGATGACCGGCAGCGGCGCGGTGTCGACGGTCTGGCCGGTGCCGACCTCCTCCAGGTAGTCGAGTACCTCCCCCGGGTTGGTCGCCATCGCGGCGATCGCCTTGCCGGTGTCGAGCACACTCCCCCCGCCGACGGCCAGTACGACCCCGCAGCCGGCCTCCCGGCAGGCGGCCGCCCCGGAGTCGACAAGATCGATATCCGGTTCCCCGGGGACCGCCCAGCGGGTGACCTCGACGCCGAGGGCGTCGAGCGAGTCGGTCAGCTCGCCGAGCGCCCCGGACCGCTCCAACGACGAGGCCCCGGTGACCAGCAGCACCTTCCCGCCGAAGCGGGCCGCAAGGCCGGCGGCACGGCGGCGCTCACCGTTGCCGAAGAGGATCTGTGGGGACCGGAAGGCGAAGGAAGTCACTCCCAGGGGGTGAGGTTCGTGTAGCGGTCGCCGATCCGGGGCACTGCCATCATCGGGGCGACCTGCTCCTTCCACTTCAGGTAGTGCTCGGTCTGCTGGTGGGCGGTGAAGTCGGCCTCCTCCCGGTAGGCCTCGTAGAGCGCGAACCGGTCGGGCTCGGCTCGGTGCCGGAGAAGATCCCAGCGCACGTTGCCCGGCTCCTGCCGGGTCCCGGCGGCATTTGCCTGCGAGGCGGCGATGAAGTCGTCCTCCCGACCTGGCACCACCTGGATCCGCACGCAGACCACGTACATGGGGGGAGCGTAGCACCCGGGTGTTTCGCCTTCGGCGGGTGTGGATGTGCGCCCGCGGCTGTGGGAGCTGGGCGGCGGGGCTAGCGCTAGCGGGCGGTCACCAGGAGGGTGCCCCGGCCGAGCCGCACGACGCCACCGGTCACCCGGCTGCGGAGCTCTGCCTCGACGGTCGAGACAACCCGGGCGAGGACCTCCGGCGCCGCTTCCCGGAGCAGTTGCCCGGCCATACCGTGGCGCAGCCAGACCTGGGCCATCCGGGGGATGTCTTTCTCCGCCAGCACCGCCTGGTCGTTGCGGGGCAGGATGTCAATGGCGGAGTAGCCGGCGGCATCGAGCAGGTGGCGGACGTAGGTGGGATCGGCGAGGGCGAACGGCCCCGGCTGGCTGGTGTCCGGGGGGCCGGTTCCGAGGACCTCCATGGTCACGAGGTTGGGCACCATCATCCACTCGTTTCGGGACGGCTCTTGCCAGCAGCAGAACGACAGCCGCCGGGCGGCCCGCCGGATGTTGGCGAAGGCGGCGACGGGGTCGGTGAAGAACATGACGCCGAACCGGGAATAGGCGCCGTCGAAGATCTCGCCGAAGTCGTGCACCTGGGCGTCGCCGACGGTGAACGAAACCGGGGCGCCGGAGCCTTCTGCCCGGCGCCGCGCCCCCGCCACCATCCCGGCGGCGATGTCGACCCCGAGCACGCGGCCCCCCGGCTGCACCCGGCGGGCGATGGCGACGCTCGTGTTCCCGGCTCCGCAGCCGATGTCGAGGATCCGTTCTCCGGGACGGGGGTCGAGGCGGTCGATAGCTGCCTCACCGGGCGCCCCGCCGAAGACCTCGAGGGCGTCGGTGTCATCCAGCCAGACGGCGGCACGCGCTGACCAGTAGGCCTCCCCCTCGACGTTGCCGGTCATGTCGTGACCCGGCGATCCGGCCCGTCGGCGGGCCGTTCGCCGCCGATGCCGGCGGAGGTCGTAAGGATCACGGAGCTCGCAGTCGGGCGTTCCTCGTTCGCTTCGTTCACGGACAAAACTCTATGGCTACTCGTGCGCCAATGCGGACCCAGGGGCAGCACCCCCCCGCCAGCGGTACCGTTGCCGCCGGACGGGACTCGGCAACAGCCGGCGGGGCCGGCAACGGGAGGGAGGGGCGAACCCCAAAATGAACGGTGACCAGCTCCGATCGATACAGGCTCCACTCAAACAGCGCTACCGGGCAGAACCCGGGGCCGCGCTGATCACGCTCACGGCCGAGGGGACGCTGGGGACTGAGCACGTCTCCTGCTCGGTTCAGACTGGCCAGGCTCTGGTCGAGGCCGGGCTCCACCCGGCCACCGGCGGCGACGGGTCGCTGGCCTGCTCCGGGGACATGCTGCTCCAGGCCCTCGTCGCCTGCGCCGGGGTGACGTTGCAGGCCGTGGCGACCAACAGGGGCATCGCCATTGCCGGGGGAACCGTGCGGGCGGAGGGCGACCTCGATTTCCGGGGGACCCTGGGGGTCGACCGGGCGGCGCCGGTGGGGTTCACCGCGATCCGGCTGACCTTCGACCTCACCAGCGACGCCAGTCCCGAAGAGCTGGACGCCCTGGTCGCCACGACCGAGCGCTACTGCGTCGTCTACCAGACGCTGGCCCACCCGCCGGCATTGCGTACCACCCGGGAGTGAGCTTGTGACCGGCGGCCAGCAGGTCCGGGTCGATCGCTGGCTCTGGTCCGTGCGCATCTATAAAACCCGCTCGCAGGCCACCGACGGGTGCCAGGGCGGCCACGTCCGGGTCAACGGCAGGCCGGCCAAGCCGGCGACGGTGGTGCGAGTGGGCGACCGGGTCGAAGCCCGGGCCGGCCGGCAGCGGGTGCTGGAGGTCACCGCCCTCGTCGACAAGCGGGTCGGTGCCCCGGAGGCGGCCGGCTGCTACGTGGACCACAGCCCGCCGCCACCGCCGGGGGAGGAGCTGTTCCCGGGCCTGCTCCGGGACCGGGCGACCGGCCGGCCAACCAAGAGGGACCGACGCCGGATCAACCGGGTCCGCGGCCGCTGAAGACCCGGCGGCCGCTGAAGACCCGTGCGGGCGCTACTGGCTCAGTTCCGCCAGGGCGACCGGGGCGTTCTGGCTCGAGGTGTAGTTGAGGAGGATCGTGCCGTTGCCCGAGGCGGTGCAGGTGTAGCTGACGATCATCGAGTCCAGCGTGCTGGTGCCGGCGTTGCCGGTCACTGTGAGTGAGGTGGAGGGGGCGTAGACGGTGCCGGCCAGCAGTACCGACCCGTTGCCGGTCAGCGACGACAACCCGGCATTGTTCCGATCGGCAAAGATTGTCAGTCCCTGGAAGGTCCCCGAGGTAGGCGCTGAGATAGTTGTGGTGCCATTGCCGGTGATTGAAAAGGTGGCTCCAGGCTGGCCCGGCGAGCACGGGGTCGGGTAGGACGAGCAGGCGAAATACAGGGTGACGCCGTTGGCGGTCAGCGTCCCACTGCCGGAGAAGGCCATCGAGTTGGTGATGATGTAAGTCCCCGGCTCCATTGTCAGCGATGACTGGCTTTGCGCCGAGATAGTCCCGTAGATGCCAGGCTGGATGGTCGCCGCACCATTCCCGGTCAATTTCACGTCGGGGTATGTGGTCGTCGGGCAGTAGGCGGTTCCGGCGGCCGGGCACTCGGCGATGCCGGCGAACGGGTCCTGCACCGCGGCGCTGATCCTGGGGGTGGGGGAGTACGACCCGTTGCCCGTGGTGATGAACCCGTTTGGCGCCGCCGGCCCGCCGATGCCGGTGGCGGTGACCGTCGCGTTGCCGATGACGCTCGCCGCGGTGTTGGCCACCGAGTTGACGATGACCGTTCCGTCGGACACGTCGATGATCCCGTTGCCGTTGGCCTTCAGGCCGGGATTGGCGGTCGAGCTGAGGATGCACAGCGCACACGGTGGGGAGGTCACCATCTTGGCGGTGGCGCCGGCGGCAATTGAGAAGGAGGAGACGCCGAGCACCTTGCCGAAGGTGGTGGCGAGGGCCTGGGGCGGGAGCTTGACCCGCAGCAGGGTCGGGGAGGTGGCGGAGTCAGAGGAGATGCAGGTGTCGTTGTTGGCGGCGTCCGGGTGGTAGGAGAGGGCGAGGGGGTCACTGCACCCGGCCCAGGAGGCGGCCGTGGTGTTGAAGTCTGCCGAGGCGTAGGACTGTACGTCGGCGATGACCGTCGACCAGTTCGCCGACCCCAGCAGATCCTCAGCCCCGGCGAGCGCGGCGGCGTCCACCGCCTCCTGGGCCCGCTGGTCGTCGACATGGCCGCGTGCGGCATCGACGGCGAGGCCGGCCATGCCGAGGAACGCCACCATCAGCACTGCCACCAGGACCGTGACCGAGCCTTGGTCGCGGCCGGCCAACAGACCCCGGACGGCGCTCAGGGCTCGACGCTTGTCGGTGTGCACCATGACCAACCAGACCCCGACGGGTCAGCTTCGTAGCCCTGCGTCTCGGCGTTGGCGGACGGCTCCTCGATGCGGATCGTGGTCTTGGCCCTCAAATAGTGACCATCGAAGGCGCCGCTGAAAAAGCCGGTTGCCGAGTGCGCCGGGATCTGGGCGCAGACGGTCACCGAGCCGTCCACCCCCCAGGGGTACCCAAGTTGGGTCAGGGTCGGGTCGCTGATGACGACGTCGATCCGGGTCGACGACTGGTCGAGCCCGATCTCCTCCTTGGCCAGGCACATCAGGTCCTCGATATCGGCCGACGGTGTCGAACCGCCGGTCAAGGTGAGGGAGCACGACGAGCCGGCGCCGAAGTTGGCGACGCTTGCCGTGCGGGCAGCGGCCCAGGTTCCCTGGCGGAGCGCGCTCCAGTTCTGGTAGGTAACGCCAAAGTCAATGATGCCCATCACCAGGCCGGCGAGGATCGGCATCACCAGGGCAAGCTCCAGCGCTGCGGTCCCCCGTTCGCTGCGGAGACCGAACCGCAGACGCCGGAGAGGCCGAGGGGTCGCCGAGCCGGGCCGGGGTGCCTTGTGGCGGAGGTTACGAACCTGGCGTGCCGGGGCGAAACCCATCTGCTTTCTCCGACGTCTAAGGGGTTCGGTTTAGCGATGAAGCCTTGCTGTTGTCACTAGAGGTATCGGCAGCCGTGGGGACGCGAACGATCCGGCACTTGTAGGGTCTCGCCATCGCCAATCCGCGGCGGCGGGCGGTATGAATCGACTAGCCGTGGGGTAGTCATCCGGAGCTAGTACCACCCCCCAATTGTTCACCCAGGGTGCTGGCTCACCACGGAGAGTGGTCGTACAGGTTGGCGGAGCAACGAAGATCAGGTCGGCCGGGGGGCCACGCAGGCGTGGGCTTGCTGTAGTCCAAGCGGACCGGATACTCCGTGA
>DAIQBQ010000036.1:0-14514 GCA_036781065.1 Actinomycetota bacterium | reverse complement strand
GCGAGGAGGGCGCATAGCAGAGCTATGCAACCGACGAGCAACGCAGCGAGCGGGAATGCAGCGGCGTTCGGATGTCGCCGTAATTGAGGGGCACATAACCAACGCCCGCGCTCCCCTCCCACCCCGCCGCGCAGTCGCGGCGCTGACCCTCGCGCTCGCCGGGGTGATCGCCGTGCTGTTCGCCATGGTCGCCCCGGCCGGAGCAGGGGCCCGGCCCCGGGGGCAGGCGGCCACCCCCCCGGCTCCCTCGGGCAGCTCGGCTCCGTCGGCCCCGACCGGCACGGCGACCTCCGGGGCGCCGGTGACGATCGCCGGCACAATCACCAACGGCACCGCGGGCGGGACGGTGCCCGGCGCGATGTCGGTGACCGCCACCGAGCTCAACGCCCAGGCGACGACCCGGGTCGCCCAGGTCACCGCGACCGTCGGAGCCGCGCACACCTTCTCGGCCAGCCTTCCCGGCGACCCCGGCGACCAGTTCGCCGTCCAGACCGACTACAAGGGCGTGACCTACGTCACCGTGGCCCACCCACCGACCGGCACGGTGCTGCCGATCTACGAGACCTCGACCGACAACTCGACGATCACTGTCCCCTCCGAGACCTTGACCGTGCTCAAGGGGAAGACCGCCAACACCTTCAACATCATCCAGTTGATGCGGTTCCAGAACAGTTCGGACCGCACCTTCATCGGGACCCCCGACCCGAGCGACCGGTCGCTGTTCCAGACCGTCGAGCTCCCGATCCCCCAGGGGGCGAGCAACTTCGTCCAGGGACCGGGTCTGCAGGGGGCGGTCACCATCGCCTCCGACGGCCAGCCGGTGGCGTCGGACCCGATCGTCCCCGGTGCGACCGATGTCTCCTACCTGTACACGGTCACGGTCGCCAACAGCGGCTGGCCGCTCAGCCGGGCAGTCATCTACCCGACCTCACGGGCCGAGATCCTGCTCCAGCCCGGCCTGACCCTGACCGGGCCGGGCCTGAAGCTCGGCTCACATCCGTTGATCCAGAACCAGCACTACGCCGACTACGTCGAGGGGGCGCTGGCGCCGGGGACGACGCTCAACGCCGACGTCACGCTGTCCAGCTCCACCTCGACGATCCTCTACATCGGCCTGGCGATCCTGCTCGTGCTGGTGGTCGTCGCCGCGCTGGTCGTGCCCCGGATGCTGCGCAGCCTCCGCAACCCGAAGGCGGCAGGGGAGGAGCCCGAGCCGGAGCCCGGTGAGCGGGGGAAGCTGATCGAGCAAGTGGCGATCCTGGACGAGGCGCACGAGGGGGGCCGGATCTCGGACGAGGACTACGAGACCCGGCGGGCCGGGCTCAAGGGGAAGTTGCTGGCGCTGGAAGGCGACGACCTGGCGGCCGGAGCCGAAGACGAGGAGGACGAGGGGCAGGAGCCGGAGGAAGACCAGGCAGAGGTGCCGGAGGAGGAGGGGCAGGAGCCGGAGGAGGACGGGGCCGGGGGCGATGAGTCAGCGCCCGGGGCCGGGTCGCCGTGATCGCGGTCCGCAAGCTCTCCCGGCGCTACGGGGCGACCCGTGCGTTGACCGGGGTCAGCTTCGACGTCCCCGCTGGCGAGACCATGGTGGTCTTCGGGCCTAACGGCTCCGGCAAGACCACACTGCTCAAGGCGATGGTGGGCCTGCTCCGGCCAACCTCCGGCGAGGTGCTGATCGAGGGCAAGACCCCCCGGGCGGTGCGCGGGCGGCTCGGCTACCTCGGCAACGAGCTCTACCTTTACCCACATCTGACCGTCGCCGAGAACCTGGCCCTGTTCGCCCGGCTGTACGACCGCGACGCCGCTGGTGCCACCCGAGCGTTGGAGGCGGTGGGCATGGCCCATAAGGCCGAGTCGCTGGCCCATACGCTGTCCCGGGGCGAGGGCCGCCGGGTGGCGGTTGCCCGGGCCACCCTCCACGACCCCGACTACCTGCTGGTCGACGAGCCGTTCTCCGGCCTCGACGAGGCCTCGGCGACAGCCCTTCCCGGGATCCTGCTGCGGGAGGGGCGGACGGTGGTCATCGCCACCCACGACGTCGACCGGGGCAAGGCGATTGCCGACCGGATCATCACCCTGGAGCGAGGGCGGGCGCAGGTCCCGTGACCGAAACCCCCGTACCACCGGACCCAACAACGCTTCGCAGACTGCTTTTTGTGATTTGGACCCGCGTGGCCCGTCACAACAAACATGAAGTCCCATGAACAACCTCCAGAAGATGGTCCTGCTGGCCGGCAAAGACCTGCGCTCGGAGCTGCGGGGCCGGGAGATCCTCCCCCCGATGCTGATTTTCGGGTTCATCCTGGTGTTCTTGTTCACCATCAACTTCCCGGCCGCCGCCGGGCGGGCCCCGGTGCCACCGCCCAGCGCCGGGGGGATCGGCAGCCGGACGATCGCCGCCGCCTTCCTGTGGGTCAGCGTGCTGTTCGCCGGCGTGCTCGGCTTCAGCCGGAACGCCTCGATGGAGCGGGAGGGCAGCCGGATGGAGGGCCTGCTGCTCTCCCCCGTCGATCCGGCCGCCCTGTTCGCCGGCAAGGCGCTGGCCAACTTCTGCTACCTGTGGATCCTTGAGCTCGTCGTCTTCCCGGCCTTCGTCCTGTTCTTCGACGTCGCCCCGGGCACGCTGCTTCCCGGCATCCTGGCAGTCGCCTTGGCAACCAACGTCGGCCTGGCCAGCGCCGGGACGCTGCTGGGCGCGGCGTCCCAGTACGTCCGCGCCCGGGAGCTGATCCTGCCGCTGCTGCTGTTCCCGATCGTGCTGCCGCTGGTGCTCGGTGCCGAGCGGCTGACCGCCTCGCTACTCAACGGGGCCGGACTGGGGCCGCAGTCACAGTGGTTTATGCTGATGGGCACCTTCGACTTGGCGATCCCCGCCGTGGGTGCCGTCGTCTTCGAGTACGTGGTGAACGAATAATGACCATCGCCAAAGCACTCCTGGCATGGCTTGACCGCAGCCAGGAGGCGATCATCAGGAAGCTGAGCCTTCTCGTGCCGCTGGCCGGGCTGGTGGGCCTCGGCGCCATCTTCTTCTGGGTGCCGACCGATGCCAAGCAGGGCATCGTGCAGCGGATCTTCTACGTCCACGTGCCCACCGCCCTGGTCGCCTACGTGGCCTTCGGCATGGTGCTGCTCGGCTCGGTGCTCTACCTGAAGACCCACAACCGGCGCTGGGACTCCCTTGCCCACGCCTCGGCCGAGGTCGGCGTGCTGTTCACCGGGGCGTGCATCGTCGCCGGGATGCTCTGGGGGCGCCCGGAGTGGGGCACCTACTGGGCCTGGGACCCGCGGCTGACCACGACCTTCGTGATGCTGATGATCTACGTCGGCTACCTGCTCTTCCGGGCGATGGCCACCGACCCCACCCGGGGCGCCCGGCTGGCGGCGGTGATCGGCATCGTCGGGTTCGTCAATGTGCCCCTGGTCCACTACTCGGTCGACTGGTGGAACGGCCTGCACCCGAACATGAAGTTGATCAACTTCGACGGCCCGCAGAGCCTGCCCTGGCAGATGATGGTCACCTTCCTCTACATGGTCGTCGTCTTCGCCGGGCTGTTCATCCTGCTGATGATGCTGCGGATGCGCCTGGAGAACGCCCAAATGGCCCTGGAGGAAGCCGAGGAGGCCGAGGCTGAGGCAGCGCACCTGGCACCGGCCGCGCGGCCTCCGGCCACGTCGCCCAGCCCGATGGGGGCGACGCAGTGAACGGGGGCCTGGGCTACCTGGGCATCGCCTATATCGTGGTATTTGCCGCGATCGGCTGCTACCTGATCATCCTGGACCGGCGCCAGCGAGACATCGACAAGCGCCTGAAGAACCTGCCCCGGCACGACCGCGACGGCTCGGAGTGACCGCCACCAGCGGAGCTTCAAGGCGTCCCCGAACGCCGTCCAGCATGGCGCCCATGCCTCCCCGTGTGAAGATTGAACACGGCGGGCCCTCGACTATAATGCGCCCCGTCCGACCGACATAAGGAACTGCCCACCGCATGATCAGACGCGCCGCTGCCGGGGATCGAGAGCTCACCTGGGCGAAGGCAGTACTCCTCTCGCTGTTCATCATCGCCATCCTGCTCATCACGCTGGCCTGGTGGCCGTCCTACTACCTGTACTGGTGGTCCGCACGCGATATCACCGCGCAGAAGTACATCCAGAGCGTGGTGCATGCCATCCCGGGCTTCAAGCACCACACCGACGACCCCTACCTGTCCACCCGAGTCCGTGACGCCATCGCCATGGGCTACGAGACGACGGTGCTGGCAATCGTGCTCGGCGCCGCCTACGTCTACGGCGAGCGCAAGCGGCGCCGGCTGGGCCAGCGTGGGGCCGAAGAAGTCAAGGGGTACCTGCCGGGCAAGTAGTCGGAGGGAGTTGCCATGGAGAACATCGACAAGCCAAGGCTGCGCACGGACTACGTTGCGCAAGAGGTTGCCCCGGAGTGGCTCAAGTCCATCCGCAAGCCGCCGCGCTACATCAACTTCATCCCGGAGCTCTGCATCCTGTGTGAGGGCTGCGTCGACATCTGCCCCTGGTACACGATCTTCATGCTGACCCCGGACATCGTTTCGGAGTCGGGATCGGACGAGATCGCCCGGGACATGCGGGAAAACGACATCCTCTTCGTGATCGACGATGATGCCTGCACGCGTTGCAACCTCTGCGTCGAGCGGTGCCCGACCGGAGCCCTGACGATGGGTCGCCTGGAGGCGGCCAAGGTCGGCGGTCCCCGGGCGCTGGGTACGGTCGCTGCGGAGCAGCGGGCCGAGTAGACAAGCCGCACGACGTCCCGGTCACCCGGGGGGAGAACAGGTAAAGGATGGCGCAGACAAAGCATCGGCCACGGCCACCGTCGCCCAAGGAGTTGAAGGAGAAGGCCGGCCGGCTGCGGGAGACCCAGCTGTTCCGGGCGATCTTCCGGCCCGGCTCCATCTTCCGCAAGGGCTACCAGGACTCCCCGCGCAACCGGGCCTACGTCGTCATGAACTCGGTGCTCTACCACCTCCACCCGGTGAAGGTGAAGCGGCACGGGATCAAGCTCTCCTACACGCTGTGCCTGGGCGGGCTGTCGTTCTTCCTGTTCATCTTCCTCACCATCACCGGGATCTTCCTCATGTTCTTCTACCGGCCGGCCACCACCGTGGTGTACAGCGACATGGTCAGCCTGCACACCACAGTCGCCTTCGGTCAGCTGGTGCGCAACCTCCACCGGTGGGGCGCCCACCTGATGGTGATCACCGTGTTCCTGCACATGGGCCGGGTGTTCTACACCGGCGCCTACAAGCCCCCCCGGGAGTTCAACTGGGTCATCGGCGTGGTGCTGCTGCTGCTGACGCTGCTGCTGGCCTTCACCGGTTACCTGCTCCCCTGGGACCAGCTGTCGGTGTGGGCGGTCACCGTGGGCACGCAGATGATCAACAACTCGCCCGTGTTCGGTAAGGAGGCCTCCTTCGTCTTACTTGGCGGCCAGACCATCGGCGCACCGACCCTGGTGCGCTGGTACACCCTGCACGTGCTCGCCTTGCCGTTCGTGATCGTCATCGTGATGGCGGTGCACTTCTGGCGGGTGCGTAAGGACGGCGGCATCTCCGGACCCCTCTAAGCCTTTGCAAGGCTGACGGGAGCAAACATGGCAGAGACACCAGACGAGGTATACGAGCGGATCCTGGCCGAAGAGCAGGCCAGGGGCTCCTCGCCTCAGGTCGCCCAGGCCCGGGCCAAGGCCGCGCGGATGCGCGCCTCCAAGGGCCTGCCGGTCACGGCGGCGGAGGCCGCCGCGGCGAGGTCGGGCGGCGAAGCCGCGCCGGCCCCGGCCCCGGCAGCGCCGGCGGCAGCGGCTTCGGTGACGCCGGCGGCAGCCAGCGGCAGCGGTGAAGACCCGGAGGCGGTGTTCAAGCGGGTGCTCGCCGAGGAGCAGGCAAAGGGTTCATCGCCAGCCGTCGCCCAGGCCCGGGCCAAGGCAGCCCGGATGCGGGCGACCCGAGGTACCGCCGGCCCATCGGCCACCGGACCGGCTCCGGTCCCGGCAGCTGCGGGTTCGGCTTCGGCAGGTGCGGGCGCCGCTGCCGCAGTGGCAGCTGCCGCGGTGCCCAAGGGGCGTGGCGCCTCCGCCCGGGCGGCCCGGGCCGCCAGCGCCGAGCCGGTCCCTGAGCGGATCCAGCGGTTGCTGGCTGTGGTCAAGCCCGAAGCCATCCAGCGGGTTGAGAAGGAGCCGATCGACCGGGTGAACACCTGGCCGCACCTGATGGCCTCCGAGATGCTGGCCGTGCTGACCGTGATCGTCTTCCTGTTTGTGGTGTCGATCGTGATCAACGCCCCGTTCCGTACGATGGCCAATGTCAACGTCACCCCGAACCCGTCCAAGGCGCCCTGGTACTTCCTCGGCCTGCAGGAACTGCTGCGCTACTTCCACCCCCAGGTCGCCGGCGTCACGATCCCCCAGTGGATCATCGTCGGCCTGATGGCGACGCCGTTCATCGACCGCAACCCATCGACGAAGCCCAACGACCGCAAGCTGGCCATCTGCCTGTTCACGATCTTCATGACCTTCTTTGCGGTCCTGGTCAGCGTCGGCGTGCTGTTCCGTGGCCCCGGCCAGAACTGGGTCTACCCCTGGACCAACGGCCTGTTCTACTTACGAAATCTGGACTCACTGGGAGAACACGGGTTTGAGTTATGAGTGAAGGCGCACTTGTTGTCCTGATCATCTTCATATCGATCGGCGCATGGGTACTGTTCATGGTGTACCTGCGTGCGGCCCCGAAGAGCGCCCCGGAGATCGAGGACTCGATCATGGCGCCGGGTTCCGAGTTGACCCCGCGTCCCCGCCAGTCGTTCGATGACGCCGCCGGCGTCACCCGGCGCCAGTTCCTCAACCGGGCGTACGTGGCCGGCATCGCGGTGGCGCTCACCAACTTCGCCCTGGCTTCGCTGGACTTCCTGTGGCCGAGGTCGACCGGCGGCTTCGGCGGGAAGATCAATATGGGCGACGCCAGCCAGCTCCGCTCCCAGCTCGAGAGCTCCCGGGTGCCGATCGCCGACGGGGCCACCAACATCCTGCCGCCGGGCATCTTCCTGATGACCTACGAGGGCACGCCCGACGCAGCGGCCAAGGTGCCGGCCTACGTGCTGGCCAACACCGCCCAGACCGGGTTCGTCGCCCTGTACCGCAAGTGCGTCCACCTCGGCTGCACGGTGCCGTTCTGCAACACCTCAAAGTGGTTCGAGTGCCCGTGCCACGGGTCCAAGTACTCGATCAACGGCGAGTACCGGGCCGGCCCCGCCCCGCGCAGCCTCGACCGGTTCCGGGTGGACATTGTCAACGGCAACGTGGTCGTCGACACCTCCACGATCATCACCGGCCCGCCCCGGGGCACCGTTACCTCGCAGCCGCAGCCCGAAGGCGCCCACTGCGTGACCATCTCGGGGGCCTAAGCGATGAGCGACTCGCCACCACCCCGCCGGACCCGCGCGGAGAAGGTTCCCCCGGCGCTCCGGCCAGGGGAGACCGACGACGTGCTCGAGGGCCCGCGGCTCACCAGGATCTCGACCTGGGGCCTGATCCTGAGCGTCGGGCTCGCCGCCTTGATCTTCCTGTACTGGGTCCACGAGCCGACCCGGATGGCCAACACCACCGCAGCGTTCGCCAAGGACTCGGTCGACCGGGGCCAGCAGTACTTCGACCTGACCACCGATCCGGTGACCGGCCTCCCGAACACCAACGGCATCGGTTGCGCCCGCTGCCACGGCAGCACCCTGGCGGCAACCGAGCCGACCAAGGGCAACAACGCCGGCGGCGGCAGCAACGTGTTCATCGACTCGACCACCGGCAAGCAGGAGACGGCATCGGTGCCGGGCCTGTACTGCGTGTTCTACCGCTACGCCGGTGGCCAGAACATCCCGGCTCAATACAAGGGGATGTACAAGACGAACTACGACTACATCCAGGCCACGATCATGCACGGCCGCACCAACAGCGTGCTGGGCGACGGGGACGACATGCCGACCTGGTCGATCGACTACGGCGGCCCGCTGGTCGACCCAGAGATCGACGACATCATCGCCTACCTGGAAACCATTCAGAAGCCAGCGTCGTACTGCGAGACGCACTCGTCGGATTGAGTGCCATGCCACTGCTGCCAGCCACCACGTCACCCAAAGGAGTGCGACCGTGAGCGTGTTCGCCAAGGGCATCCTGGCGACGATCGTCGTCCCGGCCGTGCTCTTCGGGATGGTGTACCTGTTGATGTCGATGGTGCTCGGGGCCAAGCTCGCCTACTGGGTCGAGGCCTCGGTTGTCTTCGGCGTGCTGTCGATCATGTCGTTCATCTGGACCGTCAGCGCCCTCGGGCCCACGGGTGCCGCCACCGTCTGGCAGACGATCTCCATGGGGCCAAGCATCAGCTCCGCCAAGTTCAAAGGGGAGACCTACAACCTCGGCGACTACCCGAATGCCTCCCGGTGGGTCAAACCCACCCAAGGGGCACACCTGGCCGACCTGAAAGGCGCCGACGACCTCTTAACGGAATTGACCGCGGTGCAGACCGAGATGGACAGCTCCGTCTCGGACGCGCTCAGCACGACCCCGGGCACCGTGGCCTTGGTGAAGCCGTTCGAGCACGGCACCATCAGCCTGGTGACCGGTAAGTACACCGAGGACGAAATCAAGATGACCCCGGTCACCGTCGGCGGGCGGGCCTCGATCCTGGCCGTCGGCCGGGGCGTGCCCTCTAAGCCGGTCAGCGTCAACTCGCTCCCCGGCCAGTCCGGCCCCGGGCAGACCGCGACGATCGTGAAGTACCTGGTCACACCCGGTCAGACGGTCAGCGCCGGCGACCCGATCATGAGCATCACCAACAACGGCCAGTCGTCCCAGCTGACCACCTCCGATCCCGGCATCATCGCCGCCCTCGGCCCGCCGGTCGGCTCGCTGGTGCGACCCGGCGTCCCGATCGCGACCCTGGACCTCTCCGGCCAGGCCAACCAGCCGCCGCCGGTGCTGATCGCGGCGGTCCGGGTCCGGGGCGACCTGCACACCCCGGCGGCCATCTACCTGATCTGCTCGCTGTTGCTGTTGGTGTTCCACCTGAGCGGGCTCAGCCGGCTGGAGAAGAGGCGCAAGGCTGCGGCGCTGGCTGGGCGGCCGGTCTAGCTGGCTGGGCGGCCCGTCTAGGCGCCCGCCATATAGCTACAGGTTGTGGAGTTTTTTCGCCGAAAAGCCGGAACCGGAAAGACTCCACAATTTCGTGCTTGAGTTCCATGGCGATTGGAACCACACCGTGAGCCGCTCCGGGAATGACGCTCATGTAATTTAACGGTGGGGCCCTATCGCTGCCTCGCTGACCAACTCCGGGAGATCGGCGGGGTTCATCCCCGCTTCGAACACCTGCCGCCCCCTCACCTCGACGACAGGGATCACGGAGCGGAACTCGGACTCCAGGCCGGCGTCGGTGGTGATGTCGATCTCGTCGTAGCAGACCCCGGCGGCATCCAGGGCGGCGCCGGCCTCCTGGCACAGGTGGCAGCCCGGGCGGCTGTAGAGAACCACCTGGCGGGGTTCAGCCATCGACGGCGGGCTGGGCGGGAGCAGCCGGCGGGGCGGGGCTGGCCGCTGGGCTGGGTGCGGGGACCGGCTTCGGCCGGGTCCGCAGGAAGCCGCCGAACATCAGGGTGATCCCGGCGAGCAAGCCAATCGAGAACAGGGCCGCCGCCACCGAGCCCTTGCCGAAGTGGACGACGATGCTCGCCGCAGCTACCACGGTCGTTCCGGTTGCAATCAGGATGTTGCCGGAGGCGAGTCGCCGCAGGTGGTCGTTGCCCTTGACTTTGTGGAGAGGCCGGCCTTGCTGGAGAGGCCGGCCGTTATGGAGAGGCCGGGCCTTCCGGAGCAGGCGCCACGCCGACCATACGGCTCCCCCGACGACGATGGCGAAGGCGGTGTAGGAGTAGTAGTCGGCAAGGGTCCGCGACAGCGGGGCGGCGCCGACGATGATCCTGGCGAAGTCGGGGATGCCCTTGACCGCCCTTAGCGGGGCGACCCGAAGCGGGGTGTCCAGGACCGCCTTGAGCCCGAGAGCACTTGCCACCACGACCACCGCAGCGAAGGCGTGCCCCCACTTGCGCGGGGCGAGCAGGTACATGGTGCCAAGAGCCAGGAAAGGCACGTTGATGACCGCCCCGAACAGGTAGAAGGTGCGGAACAGCCCCGGTGTCCAACCGGCCCGGATGCCATCGGCGGTGGCCAGGGTCGCCAGGGCGAACAGCAGCAGGGCCAGGGTCCAGGCAAGCTGATGGGGCCGTCGTTTGGCGGCGAACTGGCGGCCCATCTGGGTAGCGAACGCCCCGGCGACGATCGCGGCAGCCAGCGGGAAGAGCCACATGCTGGGGGTAACGATAGCTCGTGCGGGAGCCCCCGTAACACCGTTATGCGATGGGCCCGGGCTTTCCGGCGGAGCGGCTACTTCTTGGCGGCGGCGGCCTCCTTGACCTGTTCCTTGGCGGTCTCCGCGGCCTCTCGTGCCCGGTCGGCGAGATCCGAGTCGACAACCTTCTGGGCCAGGTCCTGCACCTTGTCACCGATCCCGGCGTCCTTGGCCCGCTTCGTAACCGCCTCGGCGGCGCCCTGCACCTTTTCGGCCACACCCGCGTCCTTGACCATCTTGGTGACGCCGTGCACGATCTCGGGGGCTTTGGTCTGGATGCCGTGGATGATGTCCGGGGCCTTGGCCTGGATGCCGTGGATGATGTCCGGGGCCTTGGCCTGGATCCCGAGCGCCAGGTCATGCACCTTGTCGGGCACCTCTACCTCACGGATCTTCTCCGTTGCCCGTTCGGCGACGCCCTTCGCCCACTGCAGCGCCTCGGGCGCGTGCTCCTGGACGAACTCAGCCCCTTCCAGGGCCTCCTCCCCCGCTTTTGACAGCAGGTCCATCACCAACCCGAACGCGGCTCCGGTCAACCCCCCAATGACCAGCCCCTTCCATGAATTCTTCATTGGCGCATCCCTCCTCAAGGCAAAAACTGGTTCGCCTTGGATCCTGCCCACCGGGAGGGGGGCTCAATCGCAGGCCGCTCGGTGCCAACGGATCGGTCCCGGGGAGGACAGCCACTAGACTGGGGGTCGTGGGCAGCGAGCTGAGCCGGCCGAAGATCGCCTGCTCCACTGGGTCGTTCTGGATGTGGGATCTCGACCGCACTTTTGGGACGATCGCGGCGGCGGGCTTCGAGTCCGTCGAGTTGATGGTCACCCGCGACCCGCTCACCCAGTCCGCCGACGCTCCCCGGGAGCTGGCCCGGCGGGAGGGATTGAACTTCATCGCCGTGCACGCCCCGATGCTGATGATCACCCGGCGGGTGTGGGGACCGAACTTCCAGCGGATCGTCGATCGGTCGGTCGCCCTGGCCAGGGAACTGCACACCGACCTCGTCGTCGTCCACCCGCCGCTGATGTGGGATGTGCGCTACCAGGCCTGGCTGCTGGGTGAGCTCGACGACTACCAGAAGAACCAGGGCATCACCATCGCCGTGGAGAACATGTTCCATGTCTGGATCGCCGACCGGCCCGTGCGCGGCTACCGCTGGCTGTCACCGGAAGAGGTCGCCGGCTTCCCGGCGGTAACACTCGACACCAGCCACTGTGGCGTCGACGGGAACGACATCCTCACGGCCCTGGACACGGTCGCCCCTCACCTGGCCCACATCCACCTGTCCGACAGCAAGGCCGACCACCGGGACAACCACGCCCTGCCCGGAACCGGGATGCTCCCGCTTGAGCGCTTCCTCAAAAGCCTGCCCGGGGCGGGCTACGAAGGGACGGTTGCCCTAGAGCTGGACCTGCGGCCGCTGACGCCCGAGCCGAACCGGCTGCTCGATGCCCTGATCCGGGCGCGGGAGTTCTGCCTGGAGCGCATGGGCTGAGGTCGCGCAGCGGCCGCCACCCCTCGCGCTAGTATCGTCTGCCCAGGTGGGCGAGTAGGCGGAGGAGGAGCAGCAAGATCGTGGCACCGACGAACGCCACGGCTGTGGTGTCGATAAACGGGTGGCCTTGGGGGACACTGACCCCCAAGTTGTGGAAGACCCAGCCGCCGATGATCGCCCCGACGATGCCCACCGCGATGTTGAGGAGGCACCCCATGCGATCCCCGGTACGGGCGACCAGGCTCGCCAGCCAGCCGGCGATCCCGCCGGCGAGCAGCCAGAAAATCAGGAGCCGGAGACCGACGTCGGTCCCGGTCACGGGGGCAGACTGCGCCAGCTGGGTCACGCTCCCGACGCCTGGAGCGGCTGGCTGATGCGCCGGAACACCATGTTCGCCATTGTCCTCCTGCTGGCGGCGATCCTGCTCGCCGGCGTCCTGGGCGTGATCAACGTGACCCACATCCTCCGCTAGCGGTATCGACCGGCTGTTCGCCCCACCCCGACCGCCCAGGTGGCACCCTCACTACGCTTTTGTGAGTAAAACCCGTCATATATAGTCAGTTTTTGCACACAAAAGAGCTGGAAGGCGGCGTGCAGGCGGAGCCTGCACGCCCTTCTGGGCAGTATGAGGATTCTCGCTAATACGAGCCGGCCCGTTCGAGGACCACGCGGGTGCCGGCGGCAGCGCCGAAGCCGGCCGCGGCGCTCGACTGATTCAGGCACACCGCCAGCAGGCCACGGGAGTCTTCCAGCACGACCGGCTCCCCCGGGGCGGCGTCGGCGAAGGTGCGGCCGTAGCTGGCGGCGGTGCGCCGGCCCCCGACGGTCACCGCCAGGCCGGCGCCTGGCCGCAGGCCGGCGGCGGCCAGGTCGGCAGGCTCGATGCTGGTCTCCAGGTTGCCGAACCGGTCCACCGACAGCACGACCCCGGCGCAGCGGCCCTCGGCGACCTCGGCCCCCGGGATCGCCACCCGCACCAGGTCGCCGATGGGAACCGGAGGCCCGAACGCCGGCGGCTCGACACCGCGGGCCAGATGGGCGGCGGCCGGGGCGAAGACGTCCCGGCCGTGGAAGGTCGCCGACACCATCCCCGCCTGCAGTGAACGGTTCTCCAGGGCGTAGCAGGCCGCTGCCCCGCCGAGGCGCTCGGCAGCCGGGAGCAGCAGCCCGTTGTCGGGTCCGACCAGAAGGGACCGGTCGCCGGTGACCACCACCACCCCACGCCGCGACGACCCCACGCCCGGGTCTACCACGGCCAGCTGCACGCCAGTCGGGAGGTAGCCGACCGCACGGGACAACACGACCGCCCCGGCGACCACGTCGTGCGGCCGGATGCCGTGGCTGATGTCGATCACGGTGGCCGCCGGCGCCAGGCGCCGCATGATGCCGTGGCAGACGCCGACGAACTCGTCGGCAAGGCCGTAGTCGGAGAGGAAGCCGATTGTGGTGTGCCGGTAGGCGCCCACGGGCGTCGCCGGTGCTGCCGACCGGGGCTAGCGGCCCTGCTGCCGCCGCTGCCAGCGGGTCTTGCGCAGCATCTTCTTGTGCTTCTTCTTCCGCATCTTCTTGCGGCGCTTCTTGACGACCGAGGACATCTTCACCCCCAGGAGGCTGGGCGGCCCTCCTGGGGCCGCGGCATTACCGGCGGGGGAAGTATGACGCCAACCGGCCCGGCCGGTGCAAGCGACACGCCCAGAGGGCACCCGCTACCGCGGTCGGCGGAGGACCGAGATCTGGCGAATCATCCCGCAGGAATCAGACCACTCGGAAATAAGACTCGCTAAGATACGCGTGGACGTCGGCTTCCTGCACGACGTAGCGGTTGCCAACCCGGAGCGCCTTCAACGAGCCGGAGCGGATCAGCCGGTAGACGGTCATGTTAGAAACCCGCATCATGCGGGCCGCTTGGGCGACCGTCAGGCCCGCACTCGGGCCGCCGCCGGCCGGCCCTGATTCGGACCGTGGGCGCTCCACAGGAAGATTTTACCCGGAGCATCCGCCACCTCGTGCAAAGCTATCGGTATCCTCCGAGAGTAGGGAAGGCTCAAGGATTTGGAGCTGGCGAGACCGCTCCGAACCCGTAGCATCCGAAAGGTAGTAGTATCAGGTAGATTGGTGGTAATACTCCAGGTTGTTGAGATGCCCTAGCGAAAAGGGGGCGGGAATGGCCGCAGACGCACGGGAGAACGAGTACCTGCTGGCCGCGCAGGTGGCTCGGTTGCTGCACGTTTCACCGAAGACGGTTTCACGCTGGGCAAAGGAAGGCAAGCTGCCCTACGTCCGAACACTTGGCGGACACCGGCGGTTCCCCGGAGCACCGATCAGGGAACTTGCCGAGCGACTCGCATCGGAGTCCATGACCATCGACGAGGTTTTGAGCCAGGCTCCGGGCGGAACCCGTCACTGAACCCGCAGGTCTTCTCCACTACGCAACTACCCGCCCTCACCGGCGGGTAGTTGCGTCTTAGGCGCCCGGTACCGTGGAGGCTGCGATGAGCCTCGACTCCCCGGCGGACCTGGAAAGCATCCTCACCTCGCTGTCGCCCGGCGCCGATGCCCCGGCAGCCGCCGGCGAGCCGCCGCTCGAAGGGCTCCTGCGGCTGGT
>DAIQBQ010000035.1:0-14821 GCA_036781065.1 Actinomycetota bacterium | reverse complement strand
CCGTCGAGCGGATCATGCGGAAGCGGAGGTGGAGGCGACGCAAACTCATGCTGCGGCGGCGCGAATTCGTGCTGCTCAGGCGGCATGGGCGGAAACTGCTCGGCGTGCACGGGCGGAGCCCCGTAATCCTGCGGCATCGGCAGCGGCGGCTGCGTCAGCGGCGGCTGCGGCAGCGGCGTTGATGACTGCGTGGCAGGCCGGACATCGTGCCGCCCAGGGGGAAACCTCGGTACCGCAGTTCTCGCAGCGAGCCATCGCCCCTCAGTTTCGCGTTCTGCTTGCAGGCATTTCTAGGAATGGCGGGATACTCGGGGTTTCGGCGGCGGGCGGCCCACCCTTGAGGGCCGCGGTCGCTCAGCGACCGGGCGGCGCGTTGACCCGCGCCCGCGCTCCCCGGTGGTGCAGCCCGCGAGCGTTCCCCCAGCTTCGGTTCGGACGACCGAGCATACAACCTGGCCAGCTGGCCGCCCATGCCCGCCAGGAGGTCCCGCGCGATTGATGGCCTTCCGGTGTGGAGGTCATCACCGATCCGGTGCTGGCGGCTTAGCTACATCTACAGATTGTGGAGTTTTTTGCGCCGAACATCCAAAACCGGAAAAACCTCACAAGTCGCGCGCTTTAGGATGCGCCGCGTGACGGTGGGCCCTTACCGATGTACGTGAGTGAGCAGCCAGGGGCGTCCCCACGCCCTCGATTGCTCACTCGGCGCATCGGCGCATGTCGCAGCTGGCGCAACCGACGCCGCTCAACCAGCGGCCCGCCCCAATCGGGACGGGCCGCACAACCTTACCGGTAGACCTCTGCGAGTTACCCGGCGGAGTCGGACGAGCTCGCCCCCGAGCCGGTGCCTGCCAGCTCTTCGAGACCCGAGGCGTCGGTCGGCGTCTCCGACGGCCGTGCCGCGGTGCGGAAGGCAATACGACGCTTGCCCTCGTGCTCCGGGTCGTCCTCGGCGTCGACGATGATCATCTGGCCGGCCCCGTACTCCTTCCAGAGGATCTTCTCGGAGACCGGATCCTCAACGAGGCGCTGGATCGCCCGCCGCAGTGGCCGGGCGCCGAGGGCCGGGTCGTAGCCCTGCTCGGCCAGGAAGTCCTTGGCCGCGTCGGTCAACTCGATGCCCACGTCCTGGCTCTCCAGCTGCTCCCGCACCCGCTTCATCATCAGGTCGACGATGTCCTTGACGTTGGCCCGGGTCAGCTCCCGGAACACAATCACCTCGTCGATCCGGTTGAGGAACTCCGGTCGGAACGACTGCTTGAGCTCCGCCATGACCTTCTCCCGCATCCGCTCGTAGGTGACGGCGTCGTCGGTCGGAGCGAACCCGAGCGAGGCCTTCCTGAGCGAGTGGGTGCCGAGGTTCGAGGTCATGATGATCACGGTGTTCTTGAAGTCCACCGTGTGGCCCTGGGCGTCGGTCAGCCGCCCGTCCTCCAGGATCTGGAGCAGGGTGTTGAACACGTCCGGGTGGGCCTTCTCGATCTCGTCGAAGAGCACCACGGAGAACGGGCGCCGGCGGACGGCCTCGGTCAGCTGGCCGCCCTCGTCGTAGCCGACATACCCCGGAGGGGAACCGATCAGCCGCGACACCGTGTGCTTCTCCATGTACTCCGACATGTCGAGCTGGATCAGAGCATCCTCGTCACCGAACAGGAACGACGCCAACGCCTTGGACAGCTCTGTCTTGCCGACTCCGGAGGGGCCGAGGAAGATGAACGACCCCGACGGCCGCTTCGGGTCCTTGAGGCCGGCCCGGGTGCGCCGGATCGACTGGGACACCGACCGCACGGCCTGGTCCTGGTCGATGATCCGCTTGTGCAGCTCCTCCTCCATCCGGATCAGCTTGGCGGTCTCCTCCTCGGTCAGCTTGTAGACCGGGATGCCGGTCCAGGTAGACAGGACGGCGGCGATCTCCTCCTCGTCGACCTGGGCCAGCACTTCGCCCTCGGTGTCCCGCCACTCGGCCTGCTTGACGTCGCGCTCCTGCATCAACTGCTTCTCCTGGTCGCGCAGCCGGGCGGCCCGCTCGTAGTCCTGGGCCTCGATGGCCGACTCCTTGCGGACCCGGACCTCGGCGATCTGCTCGTCGATCTCCCGCAGGTCGGGTGGGGCGGTCATCCGGCGGATGCGCAACCGGGAGCCGGCTTCGTCGATCAGGTCGATGGCCTTGTCCGGCAGGTAGCGGTCCGAGATGTAGCGGTCGGCGAGGTTGGCCGCAGCCACCACTGCCTGGTCCGTGATCTGGACCCGGTGGTGCGCCTCGTAGCGGTCACGAAGGCCTTTCAGGATCTCGATAGTGTGGGCGACGGTCGGCTCCTTGACCGTGATCGGCTGGAACCGCCGCTCAAGGGCGGCGTCCTTCTCCAGGTGCTTGCGGTACTCGTCCAGGGTGGTGGCGCCGATCGTCTGCAGCTCGCCCCGGGCCAGCATCGGCTTCAGGATCGAGGCGGCGTCGATGGCCCCCTCGGCGGCACCGGCACCGACCAGGGTGTGCAGTTCGTCGATGAACAGGATGATGTCGCCCCGGGTGCGGATCTCCTTGAGCACCTTCTTCAGCCGCTCCTCGAAGTCGCCCCGGTAGCGGGAACCGGCGACCAGGGCGCCCAGGTCGAGCGTGTAGATCTGCTTGTTGGTCAGCGTCTCCGGGACCTCGCCCTTGACAATGCGCTGGGCCAGGCCCTCAACGATGGCGGTCTTGCCGACGCCCGGCTCCCCGATCAGGACCGGGTTGTTCTTGGTCCGCCGGGACAGCACCTGCATGACCCGCTCGATCTCCTTCTCCCGCCCGATCACCGGGTCCAGCTTGTTGCCGGTGGCGAGGGCGGTGAGGTTGCGGCCGAACTGGTCGAGGATGGGCGACCCGCTGGGGGCGGCCTGCTCGCCGGAACGCTGCTCCTGGGTCGACCCATAGCCGGAGAGCAGCTGGATGACCTGCTGGCGCACCCGGCCGAGGTCGGCGCCCAGCTTCTGGAGGACCTGGGCGGCGACGCCCTCGCCCTCACGGATCAGGCCGAGCAGGATGTGCTCCGTACCGATGTAGTTGTGCCCGAGCTGCAGCGCCTCCCGGAGCGACAGCTCCAGCACCTTCTTGGCCCGCGGCGTGAACGGGATGTGCCCTTGCGGCGACGAGGATCCGGTGCCGATGATCTCCTCGACCTGCTGGCGCACGGCCTCGAGCGAGATCCCCAATGACTCGAGCGCCTTGGCTGCGACACCTTCGCCTTCAGAGATCAATCCGAGGAGAATGTGCTCTGTGCCAATATAGTTGTGGTTGAGGAGTCGCGCTTCCTCCTGAGCCAGAACCACCACTCTCCGAGCCCGATCAGTGAAGCGCTCAAACATGGCAACCTTCCTTTACGACGTGGGCGACGGGACCTCCGGCCCCCGGCTGAGACCGCTGCCCCCCAAGGAACTCATTATACGGAGACCCCCTGAGCCCCCGTCCATGAAAAGCTGACAAGGCTTTCCCCTGATCTTCCCCTAACCTAAACTGACGTACGGGAATCACTATTCCGTTCCATCTTTATCGGGTCGTCCTGTCCAGACCTGGAGTGGGCGGCCGCGCAAACCTGGCGGTACGATTCCCGTGCAGCTGGTAGCGGGTCCCTATGTCGTCCGGAAGGGATACGAAGCCGGTGCCGACCGAGATCGTTGTGGAGGCCGAGGACCGCCCCGGAGCGGTCGCCGATGTTGGGGAAATCCTGGGCGAGGTCGGGGTCAACATCATCGCCGCCGCCGCGTTCGCCCAGGGAGGGCGGGGGTTCATCCACGTGGTCGTCGACCATGCCGACAAGGCGGTCGCCGCGCTCCACGAGGGCGAGTGGACGATCCTGCGGGTCAAAGAGGTGCTGACCATCACCCTCGACGACCAGCCCGGGGAGCTCGGCCGGTTCGCCCGGCGGCTCTCCGACCGGGGGATCAACATCACCAGCCTGTACCTGGCTGGAGCCCGGGGCGGCGACAAAGAGCTGGTGGTCGTCGTGGACGACCCGGCGCACGTCCGGAATCTCTAACCGGGGCGGTCAGTCCCCGGGCCGGGAGGCGGGGAACAGGATCACGTCCCTGATCGAGGACGCCCCGGTGAGGATCATCGCCAGCCGGTCGATCCCCAACCCGAGGCCCCCGGCCGGCGGCATGCCGTACTCCAGCGCTTCCACGTAGTCCATGTCGACCCGGTGGGTCTCCTCGTCCGGCTTCATGGTCCCCCCCTGGGACGCCTGCGCCCGGAACCGCCGCAGCTGCTCCTCGGGGTCGTTCAGCTCCGAGTAGGCCGGGGCGATCTCCATCCCCCCGATGATCAGCTCCAGGTGCTCGGTGAAGCGCGGGTCGCTCCGGTGGGTGCGGGCCAGCGGCGAGACGTCACGGGGGAAGTCGAAGACGAAGGTGGGCTGGACCAGGGTGTGCTCGATCTCCTTCTCGTAGATCTCGACCAGCAGCTTGCCCCACGGCCAGGCCGGGTCGTGGGCAACGCCGAGCTTGTCGCAGGCGACGACCAGGTCCCCCTCGGGATCGACGCCGATGTCCCGGATCAGGTCGACGAGGCGTGCCCGGCGGAACGGCGAACCCAGGTCGATGCGGCCCGCCTCGCCGCGGCCGGGCGCGTCCAAACCACCGATGACGACCTGAGAAACGCGCTTGACCAGCGACTCGAGCAACTCGGCCATGTCCGTGTAGTCGCCGAACGCCTGGTATGCCTCCAGCATCGTGAACTCCGGGTTGTGCTGGGTCGACACTCCCTCGTTGCGGAAGTTGCGGTTGATCTCGAACACCCGCTCGACGCCCCCCACCAGGAGGCGCTTCAGGTACAGCTCCGGGGCGATGCGCAGGTAAAGGTCCCTGCCGAGCTCGGTGTGGTGGGTGACGAACGGCTTGGCCAACGCCCCGCCCGGGATCGGTTGCAGCATCGGCGTCTCCACCTCGATGAACCCCCGACCGGTGAAGAACCGGCGCATCTCTGCCACCATTGTCGACCGGGCCACCAGGGTCTTGCGGGACTCGTCGCTGGTGGCGAGATCCAGGTAGCGCCGCCGGCGGGCAGCCTCGAGGTTGGTCAGCCCGGCCCGCTTGTCCGGCCACGGCCGCAGCGAGCGGGCCAGCAGCTCGAATCCGTCGAGCTGGATCGACAGCTCCCCGGTCTTGGTGGTGACCAGGGGCCCCCACGCCCCGACCCAGTCGCCGACACTCAGCTTGCGGAACTCCTCGAAGGCCTCCCCGAGGCGGGCCCGCTGGGCGAACAGCTGGAGCTCGCCGGTCCAGTCGGCGATGTCGGCGAAGGCCAACCGGCCCATGTCCCGCACGGTGCGGACCCGGCCCGCAACCCGGTGGAGCTCCCCGGTGTCCGACTGCGGGGCCAGCCCGGAGTGGGCGGCGATCAGGTCGCCCAGCGACGCCGTGCGGTCGAACCGGAGCGGCAGCTCACCGGCGGGGACGGGTGCAGCCGGCGCGGGCACGGATGCAGCCCGCGCGGCCGGCTCAGTGCTCTCCGGCATTCCGTTCATAGATCAGGCGAAGCCCGGTCAGGGTGAGGTCTGGCTCCCAGCGGACCGGGACGGAGACCTCGGCCAGGACCCGGGGCGCAAGGCCGCCGGTGGCCAGCACCGTGGTGTGGCCGCCGAGCTGTTTGCTCATCCGCTCGACCATCCCCTCGACCATCGCCGCCGACCCCAGGATCGCCCCCGAGCGGACTGCCTCGACCGTCGACCGGCCGACAACGTCCACCGGGGCGACCAGCTCGATGCGCTGGATCTGCGCCGCCGTGTGGAATAGCGCGTTGGCCGAGATCTCCAGGCCCGGAGCAATCGCCCCGCCCAGGTACTCGCCCCGCTCGGAAACGGCGTCGAAGGTGGTGGCGGTGCCGAAGTCGATGACGATCAGCGGCGGGGGGGCCAGCTCCAGGGCGGCAACGCAGTTGACGATCCGGTCGGCCCCGACCTCGCGCGGGTGGTCAGTACGGATCGGCATCCCGGTCTTGGTCCCGGGCTCCACGACGACCGGCTCGAAGCCGAAGTACCTGGCCACCATCTCCCTGAGCGCCGAGGTCTGCACCGGCACGACGCTGCCGATGACGACCCCGGAGACCTCCCGGGAGAAGGACGTGCCGACCAGGGCGAGGAACTCCTGGAAGATCAGGGCCAGCTCGTCGGCGGTGCGGGCCGGCTCAGTCGACATCCGCCAGTGGGCAACCAGTTCCTCGCGCCGGAACACGCCGATATGGGTCTGGGTGTTGCCGGTGTCGATGGCGAGGAGCACGAGCCAAGCCTACGTGATCGCTGGGCGACTCCTGTTGGCGTTGGTCATGCCGGGCGCCCTCTGGGCGCGGGCGGCCTGCTCATGGTGGTCGGCGGTGATCGGGCGGTTGTCGCCGTCGACGAGAACGATCTTCGGTTGGTGGCGCCGGGCCTCGTCGTCGTCCATCTCGGCGTAGCCGACGATGATCACCTTGTCGCCGGGATGGACCAGCCGGGCCGCCGCCCCGTTGACGCAGACCTGGCCCGAGCCCCGCTCGCCGGTGATCAGGTAGGTGACCAACCGGGCTCCGTTGTCGATGTCGAGGACGTGGACCTGCTCGTACGGGAACATGCCCGCCGCCTCCATCAGGTCAGGGTCGAGGGTGAGGCTGCCCTCGTAGTCGACGTCGGCGTCGGTGACGGTCGCCCGGTGAACCTTGCCGGAGAGCATCGTCCGCCTCATCGGGACAGCACCGTCACTCGCCGGGCGGCCGGGTGGAGCACCAGGGCGACGTTGTCGATCAGCCGGGCCGGCCCGACCTGAGCGGCCGCGGCGAGGGTGGCGCCACACTCGCCGACCTTCGCCACCTCGGCGAAGGTGTCGGGGTCGAAGACGGTGGCGTACTGGAGGCGGACCGCGGGCTCGGCCCTCAAGCGCTCGGCGACGATCGCGCTGAGCGCGGCGGCATCGTCCTGCCCGGCAGCAGCGGCACTGCGGGCGGCCCGGAGCGCCCGGGCGAGGGCGGGGGCAGCCCGGCGGGCCTCAGGGTCGAGGTAGGCGTTGCGGCTCGACACCGCCAGCCCGTCGGCCTCACGGACGGTCGGGCAGCCGACGATCTCGACGGGGAGGTCCAACTCGGTGACGACCTGCCGGATCACTGCCAGCTGCTGGGCGTCCTTCTGGCCGAAGTAGGCGCGGTCGGCGCCGACGATGTTGAACAGCTTCACGCAGACGGTGGCGACGCCCTCGAAGAACCCGGGCCGGTAGCGCCCCTCGCCGGTCTCGCCGATCGGGCCCACGGTCACCCGGGTGGCGGTCGCCCCGCTCGGATAGATCTCGGTGACCGGCGGGGCAAACAGGTAGTCGGCGCCTGCCTGGGCAGCGACCCGCCCGTCGGCATCGAGGTCGCGGGGGTAGCGGTCGTAGTCCTCCGACGGGCCGAACTGGAGCGGGTTGACGAAGATCGAGACAACCACGATGTCGTTGGCCGCCCGGGCCGCCTCGATCAGCGAGACGTGGCCCGCGTGCAGCGCGCCCATGGTGGGGACGAACCCGATGGCGCGGCCGGAGCGGCGCTCCGTGGAAAGGGCGGCAGCGAGTTCCTGCCGGGTGGTGACGGTCTTCATTGGCGTTGATCCAGTTCCGTGTCGTGGATACCGGTCAATGACAAGTATACGGACCCCGGGTCGGTCAAGCCCTCCCGGGTCAGCGGAGCCAGGCCAGCAGCTGCTTGCGCTGCGCCTCCAGGACCGGCTTGTTCAGGTCGACGTTGCGGACGAATGGGCGGCGGAGGGCGTCGAGGCGGATCGGCCTGCCGTCGGAGCGGACCACCGACATCTCCCAGCCGTCCAGCCGGGTGGCTGGGGGGTCGAGGCGGAAGTCGCCCACGTCCGACCAGCTGAGCCGGTAGGTCTTCAGGTAGTTGCGAATGGTCACGCCGCGCTGGTCGGCCACCAGCGAGGTGCGGAAGATCCTGAGGCACACGACCGCCCCCAGGGCCACCAGCACGAGCGGCACCGCGGAGAGGCCGACCTTCTTGGTGGCAAAGGCGTTCAGCACCACCAGCACGAAGAACCCGACCCCGAACAGCCCGGAGTAGATCCGCACGGCCTTGGAGGCCTGGAGGACGACCGGGGCCTTGGCGACGGGTGCCTCCCCCTGGGGTTCTGGGGCAGGCCGGCCCCGGGGAGGTTGCGGGCGGCGCTTCTTCTTCTTGGCCACGCGTGTGATCCTCGCGCGCGGCCCCTCGTTACAGCGGCCCGACCTTGCGCAGGCCCTCGGGGTTGCGCTCGCAGAAGGCGGAGACCGGCTCGCCGGAGGGCAGGTCGAGGTAGGGGGCGATCTCCAGCAGCGGCACGAGCACGAACGACCGCTTGGTCAGGCCGGGGTGCGGGACGGTGAGGCCCTCCTCGTCGATGGTCTCGTCGCCGTAGACCAGCAGGTCCAGGTCGATCTCCCGCGGCCCCCAGTGCTCCCGGTGCTGCCGGCCGAGCTCGTCCTCGATCGCCTTGAGCTGGTCGAGCAGCCCCCTGGCGCCGAGGTCGGTGAGCACCTCGACGACGGCGTTGAGGTAGTCAGGCTGCGGCGGGCTGCCCTCGACCACGAGGGGGTCGGACTCGTACACCGATGACACCGCGGTCGGGGCCAGCCCGTGTGCGGTCAGGGCATCGACCGCCGTGCGCAGGTAGCCCTCCCGGTCGCCCAGGTTCGTCCCGAGCCCGATGTAGGCCCTGGTCACGGCCGGCTCACCGGTGCCGCTCGATCTGCACGGAGACCTCCTCGACGCCCCGGCCGGCCAGCGCGGCCGGTTTCGCCACCCGGACCACGGCCCGGGCGACCCCGGGATATTCCAGCACGACCGCGGTGAGCCGTTCGGCCAGCGCCTCGATGAGGTCGTAGCGCTCGCCCGCCACGATGGCCGTCGCCCGGGCGGTGAGCTCGGAGTAGTCGACGGTCCGGGTCAGGTCGTCACTGCGCCCGGCGGGACCCAGGTCGAGGATGGCCTCCAGGTCGACGACGAAGTCCTGGCCGTTTCGCTTTTCGGCCGCGTTGACCCCGTGGTAGCCGAACACCCTCAGGCCGCGGACGGTGATCCGGTCTCTCGGCTCAGTGGCCGGCTCGGCGCGGGCATCCCGGATTGCCTCGGTCATGCGGGCGACCCGCACCATCTCCTTGACGTCGTGGACCCGCACGACCGCCGCCCCGTGGGCGACCGCCCAGGCGACCGCGGCGGCGGTGAGCTCCACCCGCTCGCCGACCGGCAGCCGGAGCCCGGCTGCGATGGCGTTCTTCCGGGAGGGCCCGACCAGCACCGGGTAGCCCAGCCGGTGGAGTGACGCCACGTTTGCCAGCAGGGCAAGGTTGTGGTCGTAGGTCTTGCCGAAGCCGAGGCCCGGGTCGACGACGATCTGGTCCCGCCCGATGCCCGCCGACTCGGCGCTCCTGGCCCGCGCCGCCAGCGCCGCGGCGACCTCTGCGACGACGTCCCCGTACCGGGGGTCCCGCTGCATGGTGCGCGGCTCGCCGAGCATGTGCATCAGCACGACACCCGCCCCAGCGTCCGCCGCGAGCGCGGCCATCGCCGGGTCCACCCGCAGCGCCGACACGTCGTTTACTATCACCGCCCCGGCCTCGAGGGCCGCCCTGGCCACGGCCGCCTTCATCGTGTCGACGGAAAGGGCGGCGGGCAGCTCGGCGAGCGCTTCGATCACCGGGACGACCCGCCGGATCTCCTCGGCCTCGCTGACTGGCTCCGCTCCGGGCCGGGTCGACTCCCCGCCGATGTCGACGATGTCCGCCCCCTCCTCCACCATCTGCCGGGCGTGCTTCACCGCCTCCTCGGGATCGAGGTACCGGCCGCCGTCGGAGAACGAGTCGGGGGTGACGTTGAGGATCCCCATCACCAGCGTGCGCGGGCCGACCGGCAGCAGCCGGTCGCGGCAGCGCCAGGCGGTCATCATTGCCCCCGGGTCGGCATCGTCATTGGCCCCGGATCAGGCGTAGCGCCTCTTCCCGGGTGGCCACGTTGGTGCGGATCCACCCGCGGACGACCGAGGTCACCATCGTCGCCCCGGGCTTCTTCACCCCGCGCACGGCCATACACAGGTGCTCGGCCTCGATGACCACGATCACCCCCCGTGGCTCCAGCCGGGTGGTCAAGGCGTCGGCGATCTGGATGGTCAGCCGCTCCTGCACCTGCGGGCGGCGGGCGGCGACGTCGACCACCCTGGCCAGCTTCGAGAGCCCGGTGATCTGGCCCTTGCCGTTCGGCACGTAGCCCACGTGAGCCTTGCCGATGAACGGCAGCAGGTGGTGCTCGCAGAACGACACGAACGGGATGTCACGGAGCAGGATCAACTCGTCGTAGGAGGAGACGAAGTTGACGTCGAGCTCGCCGGCCGGGTCCTTGCCGATCCCCGAGAACACCTCTTCGTACATCCGGGCGACCCGGGCCGGGGTCTCCCCAAGGTCGGGGCGGCCCGGGTCCTCGCCGATTGCGGCAAGGGTCGCTCGCACTGCCTGCTCGATGGCGGGATGGTCCACGGGTGTTGGGGCGGGGCGGCTAGGCGTCCTCGAAGACCACTCGGTTGAGCCTGCGGATCTTGTACGAGGTCCAGACCTTGTTCTTCCAGTAGACGTCGGTCTCAACGATCGCCGCCACTGCTTCTTCGCTGCCGACAGCGAACACCATGAGCGAGGCGCTCAGGTCGTCGAACGCCCCGCCGAGCAGGAACGCCCCCTCGTCGTTCAGCATCGCCAGCCGGCCGATGTGCGCATCCCGGTGTGGCTTGCGCTTCTCGGCGGCGTCCTTGGCGTAGGCGGCCTCAACGACGAAGCAGGGCTCGATGGCGGGCATGGACCCAGACTATGCCACGTCACGGCTTGACCCGGACCTTTGAAGTCCTGCCCACATCGAGTGTAGGTAAGGCTTCAAAGGTCGCCTTGGTTTACGCCGGGGACGGCTCCGGGCCCCGCCGGGACTGCGGCTGGGGCTGCGGCCGGGGGATGAGCCGCTGCTGGCCGTCCAGCCCGCCGGGGTCGGTGGCGATGGCAGCGGCTGCAGCGTCCTGCGGGACGACCTGGCGGCGCCGGCGGGAGATCGACTCGCCCCGGGTGACCCGCTTCGGCACTGACCCGAAGATCTCCTCGACCTCGGGCTTGTCGATCGTTTCCTTCTCCAGCAGGACCTCGACCATCTTGTCCAGCTGCTCCCGGTAGGTGGTCAGGATCTCCCAGGCCTCGTCGTGGGCCTCGTCGATCAGCCGGCGGATCTCGGAGTCGATCTCGCCGGCGACGTGGTCGGAGTAGTCGGGGTGCGCCGAGAAGTCCCGGCCCAGGAACGGCTGGTCGACCTTGTCGCCCAGGGTCATCGGGCCGACCTTCTCGCTCATGCCGTACTCGCACACCATCTTGCGGGCGATCTTGGTGGCCCGCTCCAGGTCGTCGGAGGCACCGGTGGTCGGGTCGTTGAACACCAGCTCCTCGGAGACCCGGCCCCCGAGCAGCATGGCCAGCTGGTCGATCAGCTCGGATCGGCTGACCAGGAACCGGTCCTCCGTGGGCAGGGTCAGCGTCCAGCCGAGCGCCCGGCCACGGCTGATGATCGAGACCTTGTGCACCGGGTCGGCGTTGGGGAGCGCCCAGCCGACCAGGGCGTGGCCGGACTCGTGGAAGGCGATGATGACCTTCTCCCGCTCGGAGATCAGCCGGGTCTTGCGCTGCGGCCCGGCGATCACCCGGTCGATTGCCTCCTCCATCTCGTCCATGGTGATGTCGTTGCGGCCGCGGCGGGCGGCCAGCAGGGCGCCCTCGTTGACCACGTTGGCCAGGTCGGCACCGGTGAACCCAGGGGTGCGCCGGGCCAGCGTGTCCAGGGCGACGTCCTCGGCCAGCGGCTTGCCCCGGGCGTGCACCTTGAGGATGGCCTCGCGGCCCTTGAGGTCCGGGCGGTCGACGGTGATCTGGCGGTCGAAGCGGCCGGGCCGCAGCAGCGCCGGGTCGAGGATGTCGGGGCGGTTGGTGGCAGCCATCAGGATGACGCCGGTGCGGACGTCGAAGCCGTCCATCTCGACCAGCAACTGGTTCAGCGTCTGCTCCCGCTCGTCATGGCCGCCGCCGAGCCCGGCGCCACGGTGGCGGCCGACCGCGTCGATCTCATCGACGAAAACGATTGCCGGGGCGCTGGCCTTGGCCTGCTCGAACAGGTCGCGGACACGGGCGGCACCGACACCGACGAACATTTCGACGAAGTCCGAGCCGGAGATCGAGAAGAAGGGCACCCCCGCCTCGCCGGCGACCGCCCGGGCAAGCAGCGTCTTGCCGGTCCCCGGGGGGCCGAACAGCAGCACGCCCTTGGGGATCTTGGCCCCCATCTGCTGGAATTTGGCAGGTGACTCCAGGAACTCTTTGATCTCTTGGAGTTCCTCCACCGCCTCATCCGCCCCGGCGACGTCGCCGAAGGTGACCTTCGGCTGGTCTTTCGTCACCACCTTCGCCTTCGCTTTCCCGAAGGACATCACGCGGTTGCCGCCACCCTGCATCTGCTGCATGACGAAGAAGAAGACGACGATGATGATGATGAACGGCAGGAAGCTGGTGAGCAGCGTCTCCCACAGCGACTCGTTCTGCGGGTTGACGTCTTGGGCGATCTCCGGGTGGTTGGCCAGCAGGGTGTCGATGCTGCCGAGCGACAGCCAGTCGCTCTGGAACTTGGTCCCGCTGGTGAGGGTCCCCTGGAGGGTGCCGTCCTTTTTCTCGACGGTGACCTGCTTGATCTGCCCGGCGTCGAGGTCAGTCTTGAACGCCCCGTAGCTGATCTTCTTGACGCCGACCCCGTGCCCGATGAACGCCGCGACCGCCCAGATAAGCGCGATCAGTATGATGAAATAGAAAATCGGGCTCCGAATGAACTTTTTCACCGCACGCCCAATCTAGCACGGGGCCTATGCCCTCAGGCTGCCGGCAACCCCGGCACGGCCTGGGAACCTGGCCTCCGGCTGGTCTCTTGCGGGCTCAGCCCAATTCCCTCAAAGGCCCCATCGTTAAGGCTGCACCCCGTCCCGCAGCACCGCAACATAGGGCAGGTTCCGGTACCGCTGCAGGAAGTCTAGCCCGTAGCCGACGACAAAGACAGGCGGGATCTCAAAGCCCTCATAGCGCACGTCGAGCGGCACCTTCTGGATCCCGGTCTTGCGCAACAGCGCGCAGACCTCCAGGCTGGCGGGCTTGCGCGTCGACAGGTACTTGAGCAGGTACTTGAGCGTCAGGCCGGAGTCGATGATGTCCTCGACCAGCAGGACGTGGCGCCCGGAGATCTCGAAGTCGAGGTCCTTCAGGATCCGCACGACGCCCGATGTCCGGGTGGCCGAGCCGTAGCTCGAGACCGCCATGAAGTCGAACTCCAGCGGCAAGTCGATCTCCCGGGCGAGGTCGCTCATCATGATGAACGCCCCCTTGAGCACGCCGACCAGGACCAGGCTGCGCTCTCGGTAGTCCTCCGTGATGCGCTTGGCCATCTCCCGGATTTTGCTCTGGATCTCGTCCTCGGTAAGCAGGACCTCGCCCAGCTCCGCGGTCTCGCCGAACACTCGCTGACGCCTCCTCTCGGCCTCTTCCAGCCCTCGCCGGCGGGTCGTTCCCCTGGCGGAATTATCCCCGAGGATCGGGGCCTGCCGGCCTCAGGGTCACCCGGATCGCCTCGCGGGAGGCCGGGGTCAGGCCGAAGCGCTCGTCGATCCGGAAACCGGCCACCCAGGCGACCTGCCCGGCGCAGGTCAGCACGGGCACCCGGTCCCGCTCGGCGCGGAGGATCTTGGCGTCGACGAAGAGGTCCTGGAGTTTGCGCCCGCCGGGGGCGCCGAGGGGTCGGTAGCGGTCGCCGTCACGGCGGGAGCGGAGCGCCAACGGGCCGGTGCCCACAGCACCAGCGTCGAGGATGGCCGACCAGCGGCGGTCCGGCACGGCGAGGCCCTCCGGGGGCGCCAGCAGCTCTACCGTCGCTTCCATGCCCCACGCCGGCAGCACCGTATGGCCCGGGACCGGCAAGGACGCCGGCAGGAGCACCACCGCTGGGGAGCGCTGGGCGACCACCAGGTCGACCAGCTCCGCCCGGGCGGCATAGCCACCCGGGAGGTCGACCGAACCACGGGCTCCGGCGGCCAGCCAGCAGCACAGGGCGTCGATGAGCCGGGTCGTTGGGTCGATGCCCACCTCGCCGAGGAACCGCCTGAGGACCGGCCGCTGGAGCTCGCCGGGCAGGGCGGAGAGGCCGGCCTGGTCGAGGCGGATCTCCCCGCTCCCCGCCGGCCCGTGGCGGAGTCCGGCCAGCAGCCGGCCGGCTTCGGCCTCCCGGGCCCCGGCCGCTTGGCGGCTCCGCGCCCCCAGAGCAGCCAGCGCCTCGATGCCGGCGTCGCCCAACTGCGGGAGCACGCGGCGGCGGATCCTGTTGCGGGCAAAGGACTCGTCGGCGTTGCTGGGGTCGGTGAGCACCGGGATCCCGCGCTCGGCGCACAGGGCCGCCGCCGCCGGCCGGCGCACCGCCAGCAACGGCCGGACGACGTTTCCCCGGCGGGGCGGGATGCCCAGCGGGAAGCCGCCCCGGGCCTGGCGGAGCAGCACGGTCTCGGCGTCGTCGTCGAGGGTGTGACCCGTGGCGATCGCCGAGGCCCCGACCCGGCGGCGCAATTCCTCCAGGGCGGCGTAGCGGGCGGAGCGGGCGGCGGCCTCACCGGTCGGCGGCGGGCCGAGGCGGGCGACCTCGATCGGGAGGCCAAGCGACCGGGCAGCAACCCGGCACTGGGCGGCGTCGGCGGCCGAGCCGGGGCGCATCCCGTGGTCGACATGACCGAGGGTCACCCGGTAGCCCAGCGACCTG
>DAIQBQ010000034.1:0-14866 GCA_036781065.1 Actinomycetota bacterium | reverse complement strand
CGGAGTAGGCACCCCCCCGGCCAGGCAGCCCCCAGCGGCCATCATACGGGCCGGTGAGGCCAATCCGAAGGTTTTGCGCCCAAGATCTTTCCACGGATCTTGCCAGGGGCAATGTTTCACGTGAAACGAGGCACTGGGCCCGTTCTGCGCCGCTAGTCCTCCGGCGCGATGACCACCCGACGGTACGGGTCCTCGCCCTCGCTGAAGCTGGTCACACCCTCGATCTCACCGATCGCATCATGGATGATCTTCCGTTCGAAGGCGTTCATAGGCTCGAACTCGACCTCACCTTCGTCCAGCGCCCGCGCCGCCATCTCCCTCGCCCGCTCTTGCAGCGCTTCTTTCCTGCGCTCCCGGTAGCCTTGGACGTCCAGGGTCACCCACACCCGCGAGCGCAGTTGCCGCTGGATCGCGCTGCGCAGCAACTCCTGGATCGCGTCGAGCGTCTGGCCGTGATGCCCGATCAGTAGGGCGGCTTCTTCGCCCTCCACCGTCACGTACACCCGGCGATCGCGGATCTCGGCGGCGGCGTCGCCGTCGACGTCCATCGCCTCCAGCAACCCCTCCACGAAGTCCAGGGCGTCTTCTTGGGCGACGATCAGCCGGTCCTCCTCGCTCTCCGGCTCACCCCCATCGTCGTAGCCCCCGCCCGCCTTCCCCGCTGGCGGCTCCGGCTCTTCCTCCGGCTCCGCCGGCTGACCCGGCTCGTCGTCGATCACCGCCCCCGCCTCGTCCGACTCGCTCATCGACGGCGCTTCCTCCCGCTCCCGCCCCCGGCGCTGCCTGGTTGGGCGCGCTTGGGGCGTGGGCGGGCAGCCGCCGCGCCAGCAGACCCGGCCTGCGCGGCAACCCCCGCTTCGGCACCGTTCCCGGTCGCTTCCGGCTCCCCGCCCTCCCGGCTCCCGGCGGGCGTCTTCGACACATTGACCTCCACTTCGGCCGTCGGCTCCGGCTCCCGCGCGGGCGCGCCGTTCTTCGCGGTCTTACCCGCCACCCCGGTGGGCCTGGCCTCCTCCCCAGCCGCCGCGACATCGGCCTTCTCCGGCGCCCCATCGCCGGGCTGCGCCGGCCGCTTCGGCGGAGCCTTCCCCGCCGGTTTCCGGCTGCCCTTTCCGGCCTCCCCGTCACTCCCTGAGCCGGCCTTGGCCGCGCCGTTGCCGGAACCACCCTTGGCCGGGGCGCTGGGTTTCCTCGTCGCCGCTCTGTCGCCGCCGCCGGCTTTCGCCGCCGCCTTCACTCCCGCCGTCTGGGGCACCTTCCCGGTCTGGGCTACTCTCGCCCCCGGCTTGCCCGCACCGGGCTTCCCGGGGCCGCCCGGCTTTCCGTTCCCCACCCCCGCAGCCCCTTTCGGGCCGCCCTTCGGGCCGGCCTCCAGCACCTTCCTGCCGGCGTCGGCGCCGCCAGGGGGCGCCTCGCCCGCAGGTTTTTTCAGCACGAAAGCCTGCTGGCCGACCATGGCTACATTGCTTACCACCCAGTACACCGAAATCCCCGTCGCCAACTCAAGAGAAAACACACCAAGCAACAGCGGCATAATCTGGCCCATCAACTTCATCTGATCAGCCTGCTGGCCGCTCGAAACGCTCATGATCTGCTTCTGCTGGTACCAGGTTGTCGCCACCATCAGGAAGACCAGCACGAAGGCTGGGAGGGCCTGGATCAGGCCACTGTGCAGGATGGTGACCGGCGACAGCCCGAGGTTCATGCCCAGGAAGCTGTTATGCCCGTGCAGCAGCGCCGTGTACAGCGAGGTCCCCTTCGGAATGTGGCCGAGACCCACGTATTGGGGCAGGCAGGCCTTCGAATGCGCCTTCGTCTTCCCGCACGCGTCAAGCACCCGGTACAACGCCCAGAATATCGGCAGTTGCAACAGCAGCGGCAAGCATCCGCCCAACGGGTTGACACCGTGCTCCTTGTACATCTTCATCATCTCTTCATTCATCTTGGCCTTGTCGCCACCCTTGTACTTCGCCTGGAGCTTCTTAAGCTCCGGCTGGATGCGCTGCATTTCCTGCATCGACCGCGTCTGCTTGATGGTCACAGGCAGCAGCACCAACCGGGTGGCGATGGTCAGCAGCACGATGGCGACCCCGTAGTTCGGGGCAACCTGGTAGAAGGCCGCCAAGGCCGAACCCAGGAAATTCAGCAGCGCATGGAAGGCGTTGTCGAAGGGCGCGAGCATGGTCCTAGCCTACGGGAGCCGAGGACACCGGGCGGTCCTCGTCGTGTTCGGTGTGGGTTCCAGGCACGTAGTCGATTCCCCCCGGGTTCCACGGGTGGCACCGGCCCAGCCGCTTCGCCGCCAGCCAGCCCCCACGGGCGAGCCCGTACCTGCTGATCGCCTCGGCGGCATAGCTCGAGCAGGACGGGTAGAACCGGCACCGGGCACCGAGCACCGGGGAGACGAACCGCTGGTAGGCCCGGATCGCCCTCACCGCCCCGCGTCGGGGCAGCTGCCGGCCCTGGTCACTCACCGCGCCACCCCCACCGATGTCCTCGGGCGCTGCGCCGCTCGGCGCAGGCAGGCCCCGACACTCTCCGCCAACTCCCGGTAGGTGAGCTTCGCCGCCTCCGGACGCACGACGATCACACAGTCGATCGCCGCGGCGGGCGCCAGCGCGCGCCAGATCGCCCGCAACCGGCGCTTCATCCGGTTCCGGACCACTGCCGGCCCGACCGCTTTCGGCACAACCAGTCCCAGGCGTGGCTGCCCACCTCCGTCCCGTTCACGCACGTGGACAACGATCCCGCGGGCAGACCGGCTCCGGCCGCCGCTGAGCACCCACCGGAACTCCTCCGGCCGCCGGATCCCGCCACGGCGTGGCGCTGCCGATGCGGCTCCCGCTACGCCGACAGCCGGGCGCGCCCCTTCTGCCGCCGGCGCGAGATCACTGCCCGGCCGGCCCTGGTCCGCATCCGGATCCGGAAACCGTGCGTCTTCTTGCGGTGCCGCGTGTTGGGCTGGTACGTTCGCTTCACTGCTCACCTCTAGATCTCTCCTGGCCGGAGGAGTCGGCACCACCTGCGCTTCAGGCACGTCTCAGCGCACGCGCGGACCACCCGCCGCACACCCAACTGTAGCCGGTCTCGGCATCTGTGACACACTGTGGTTCGCTGCGGCCCCCACCGCTCGGAGCCACCGATTCATCCTCGCGCCACAGCTGCCCCCAAGACTTCCCGTTCTTGAGCGCTGTGCGCCGCCGGGTCTATAATGCGCCCGCCAGTGTTTCGCGGCTTCTAGTCGTATTGAGCTGGCCCACTTCCCTGTGGTGGCCGATGGTCCGCGCGCTGGCGCTTGCCACGGCTTGTGTGTGTAGGGGCAGGACCGAAGTTGCAGGCCGGACAACCACGGGAGGGCATACAAAAGCCGATGGCTCGCCACTGCTTTTCCACAATTGGGGATGCGGCTGTTGAAAACTGCCAAACCCTAGTGGGGATGCGGCCTGTTGCCGCCCGATCAGCGCCCTCGTCTGCCCTCAGCCGCTCCCCGGCCCCCGCTGGTCCTGTGGACAACCGCTCCCGAATTCGCGCCTCATGACTATCGATTCGGCGGAACAAATCTGGGACGGCGCGCTCGACCGCATCCGGGACCACGTTTCCACGCAGATCTTCCAGACCTGGTTCCTTGGCATCCGCCCGGGCCAGCTCCAACCGAACGGCCTCGTCCTCTTCGTCCCGAGCCGCTTTGCCAAAGACTGGTTGGAGCCGCGCTACCTGGCCCTGATCTCACAGTCCGTGGCGACCCTGGCCGGCACCGACATCCCCATTGAACTCCAGGTCGACCCCGACCCGGCAACCGGCGCCCCGGCGCCCCGGCCCAGCCCCAACGGCGCACCGCCTCCGGCGCCTCCCGGCCGGCCAACCGGTCCGCCAGCGGCCAGCCTGCCATCGCTCAACGCCCGGTACGTCTTCGACACCTACGTGATCGGGGCTTCAAACCGGTTCGCCCACGCTGCTGCCCTCGCTGTCGCCGAGTCGCCGGCGCAGGCCTACAACCCGCTGTTCATCTACGGCGGCGTCGGCCTCGGCAAAACCCACCTCCTCCACGCGATCGGCCACTACATCCATCAGACCCAACCCAACGCGGTGGTCTGCTACGTCTCCTCCGAGAAGTTCACCAACGACTTCATCACCGCCGTCGGGGACACCGGCCGGATCTCCGGCTTCAAGCGCCGCTACCGGGAGAACGACGTGCTGCTCGTCGACGACATCCAGTTCCTGGAGAACAAAGAGGCGACCGTCGAAGAGTTCTTCCACACGTTCAACACGCTGCACGACGCCCAGCGGCAACTCGTGCTGACCTCCGACCGGCCACCCAAGCAGCTCGGCCTGGAGGAGCGGGTCCGCTCCCGGTTCGAGTGGGGCCTGATCACCGACGTCCAGCCCCCCGACCTCGAGACCCGGATCGCCATCCTTCGCAAGAAAGCCGCCCTCGACGGTTCCGACCTCTCCGACGACGTACTCACCTTCATCGCCAGCCGGATCGAGTCCAACATCCGCGAGCTCGAGGGCGCCTTGATCCGGGTGATCGCCTTCGCCAGCCTGGACAAACGGCCTGTGTCGCTGGCACTGGCCGAGACCGTACTCAAGGATCTCTACCCGGACAGCGGGCCAGGCAGCATCACCCCGCAGCTGATCATCGCCGAGACCTCGCGCTACTTCAACATCACCCCGGACGAACTCTTCTCACCCAGCCGGAACCGCCCAGTGGCCACCGCCCGCCAGATCGCCATGTACCTCTGCCGGGAACTGACCGACCTCTCGCTCCCGCGGATCGGCCAGATCTTCGGGGGACGCGATCACTCCACGGTCATGCACGCCGCCGCCAAGATCCGCAAGCAGATGGCCGAGCAGCGCTCCACCTACACCCAGATCCAAGAGCTGACCTCGCGCATCCGCACCCGGGCCAAGAACCTCCCCAGCCCATGACCACACCCCAGCCCATGACCACACCCCAGCCCGCCTTGGGACGGACGGTTGCCCCCGCTGCGGATAACTACGCACTCCCCGGTAGTTCGCGTTCCTCTTCCCCCGTCCACCCCAATCCCCACCGAGTTATCCACCATGCCCGGCGCAGCGCGATCTGGCTCCTGACCAGCCGCGACAGCTCCTTATCCACACGATCCCCAGCCCCTACTACCTCGACAACCCAAATAGATACCTTTCTCAAAATCTTTGCCCCTGCGGATAACCCGGCAGCTGGCTGTCACTACCCACCCGTACACTTGTTCTGGCGATGACGAAGGAGGTCCACGATGCACCTGGAAGCTGATCGGGACAGGCTGGTCGAATGTAGCCAGGCGGTGTTACGGGTGGTGTCCCCTCGGGCCACCCACCCGGTCCTCGGTGGGATACGCATCTCTGCCGCCGCCGGCGTCGTCGAACTGGCGGCGACTGACCTCGAGCTGTATGTGGCGGTGACCGAGGACGTGGCCACGCCAGAAGACGGGGTGGTGGTGGTTCCCGGGAAGCTGTTCGGCGAGATCCTGCGGAGCCTGCCTCCAGGGAAGGTGTCGCTGGCGACAACCGGGAGTGAGGTGACGATCCGGGCCGGCCGCGTCGAGTTCTCGGTGACGACACTGGCGAATGAGGACTTCCCGGAGTTCGCCCACGGCGACGAGCGCACTGTGGCGGTGGGTGAGGCCGCTGAGCTGTCCCGGGCGCTGCGCCAGGTCGTCCGGGCGGCGAGTACCGACGAGGTGCGGCCGGTGCTGACCGGTGTGCTGTGGTCGTTCTCGGAGGGGTCGGTGCGCTTGGTGGCCACCGACAGCTACCGGTTGGCGCTGCGCGAGGTCGCCCTGAAGGAGGGGCCGACGGAAGGGGAGATGATCATCCCCGGCCGGGCGCTGAGTGAGCTCGGCCGTCACCTGGGTGCCGCCGGCGTGACGGAGGTGACGATCCGGATCGGTGAGTCGCAGGCAGCCTGCACTGCTGGCCGGACCCGGTTGGTCACCCGGCTGATCGAGGGTGAGTTCCCGAAGTACCGGCAGCTGATCCCGGACGCGTACCCGAACCGGCTCACCGTGACCAGGGCCGAGTTCGCCCAGGCGGTGCAGCGGGTCAGCGTTGTCGCCGGCGCGAACACCCCGGTGAAGATCCATCTGGCGGACAGCGTGCGGCTGACCGCAGTCGAGGCCGGTGTGGGGGAGGCGACCGAGGAGCTCGAGGGAGGGGTGTACGAGGGCGAGGCGATGGTGGTGGCCTTCAACCCGCACTTTCTGGGGGACGGCCTCGATGGGCTGGAGGGCGACGGGGCGGTGTTGGAGGTGGCCTCGCCGACCAAGCCAGGGGTGCTGCGCGGCGAGGACCATGCTGAGTTCACCTACATTGCCATGCCTGTCCGGCTGTCCAGGTAGAAGCTGTGATGCGTGAACGTCGCCGAACTGCGCTTGCGCGAGTTCCGTAACTACGCCGAGGAGGCGGTGGGGTTTGCCCCCGGGCTGAACCTGGTCCTGGGGCGGAACGGGCAGGGCAAGACGAACTTGGTGGAGGCGATCTACGTGCTGTGCGGGCTCGGGTCACACCGGGGCGCCACCGGCGAGGCGATGGTCCGCCACGGCGCTATGGAGTCGATTATCTCCGCCTCTGGTTCGGCGGCCGGCCGGGAGGTCCGGGTCGACGCCCAGGTGCGGCGCAGCGGCGGGACCCGGCTGGTCGTGAACCGGGTGGCAGCGGACCGGGCAGTTGGGCCGCCACCGTTGGTGGCGGTGGCGTTCTCACCTGACGACCTGGTGCTGATCAAGGGTCCGCCGGAGGAGCGCCGGCGGTTGCTGGACCAGGGGGCGCACCGGTTGCGCACGCTGGCGGGCTCGGAGCGGCAGGAGTTCGAGCGGGTGCTGAAGCAGCGGACGGGGCTGCTGAAGGCGGCGGTCAACAGCCGGCGGGCGCTGGCGACGCTGGACGTGTGGGACGAGTCGTTCGCCCGCACCGGGGCAGTCGTGGTGCGGAACCGGCTGGATGTCGTGCACCGGCTGGTGGGGCGGGTGCGGATGCGGTACCGGGAGCTGTCGGGGCTGGAGGTCGAGGTGCGGCTGAACTACCGGCCGACCTGGGCGGAGGGAGTGAGTGAGGAGATGGTTGGCCCGGGTGGCGTGGAACTGATCGCCTCCGCGCTGCGGACCGCGGTGGCGGGCTGCAGACCACGGGACCTGGAGCGCGGGGTCAGCACGCTCGGGCCGCACCGGGACGACCTGGAGGTCTCGCTCGGTGGCACCGACGCCCGGCTGTACGCATCGCAGGGCGAGCAGCGGAGCCTGGCGCTGTCGCTCAGGATGGCGGAGCGGGACCTGGTGGCCGATGCCCGGGACGAGAGCCCGATCCTGCTGCTGGACGACATTTTCTCCGAGCTCGACGAGAACCGGCGAGGCCGGCTGGTCGCGATGGTGGCCGGGTCGGGCCAGACGATTGCCACCGCGACGAGCGCCGCGGGGTGGCCGCTGGCGGTGGAGCGGACACTGACCGTCGACGCCGGGCGGGTGACCGCCGGTGGTTGAGGTGTGGCGGCCCGATGGGACCGGGGGCGCGGAGGGGGCCGACGTTGTGCCGCTGCGGGCGATGCTTGCTGAAGGCGCCCGACGGATGGGCTTCCAGCACCCGATGGCGACTGCCAAGGTGTTCGCCTGCTGGCGGGAGTTGGTCGGGGACCAGGTCGCCGCCCGGTGCGATCCGGCCGGCCTGTCCCGGGGGGTGTTGAAGGTGTGGGCAGCGACGCCGGCGTGGGCCTCGGAGCTGCGCTACCTGGCGCCGGAGATGATCCGCCGGGTGAACGCCGGCGTCGGGACCGTGCTGGTCAGTGAGGTCAAGGTGTCGGTCCGGCCACCGGACGGGCCCGCTGCCGGCCACCGGGACGGGCCCACGAGGGCTCCGGCGGCGGCTCCCAGCAAGGTCCCGCCCCGGGAAGGGCTGGCGCTCAATGTTGACGAGTTGGTCCGTGGGATCGGTGACGAGCGACTGGCCGCAGCGACCAAACGTGCGCTTCTAGCAGCCAAAACACATCCGAAGAACTGGTAGCTAGTGGTATACTTAAGCCATCACCTGCTGCGGGGCCCGGGCCGCGCGCCCCCCACTTTTGCGGATGCACGAGGCAACCGATGAATGACGAGATTGGGAATGCCGCGCTCCCGGTAGCAAGCGGGCCGGAGCCCAGCGCAGCAGCCCAGACCCCACCCGAAAGCGCGCCGTTGGCGCCGGCATCGCCGTCGGGCAATGGTGCCGGGCCGCCGGCGAACGTCCCGGCAGAGAAGCGGCCGGATGTGGTCGTCCCGGCCACCCGGGCACGCTCTGGCCTGACCAACTACACCGGCGCCGACATCACGGTGCTGAAGGGCCTGGACGGCGTTCGCCGCCGGCCTGGGATGTACATCGGCTCGACCGGACCCCGCGGACTGCACCACCTGGTGGTCGAGGTCGTCGACAACTCGATCGACGAGGCGCTCGCCGGCTTCGCCGACCGTATCGATGTGTGGATCCACCCGGACAACTCGGTGACCGTCCGGGACAACGGCCGGGGCATCCCGATCGACCCGCCGAAGGGGCAGCGCCGCTCGGCGGTCGAGGTCGTCATGACCGAGCTCCACGCCGGCGGGAAGTTCGAGGGCAAGGGCTACCAGATCTCCGGAGGCCTCCACGGTGTCGGGGTGTCGGTGGTGAACGCGCTGTCGGTCCGGCTGGACGTCCAGGTCGCCCGGGACGGTCAGCTGTACTCGGCGAGCTTCCGGCGGGGCAACGTCGAGCAGCCGCTGACCCGCCTCGGCCCGGCGAAGCCCGGCTTCAAGCGGGGCACCGACGTGACCTTCTGGCCCGATCCGAAGGTCTTCGAGGAGACCACGGAGTTCGACTACGACACGATTGCCCGGCGGCTCAGGGAGCTCTCGTACCTGAACAAGGGGGTGGAGATCCGGCTGACCGACGAGCGGTCCGATCCGGTGGTCTCAGAGACATTCAAGGCGGCCGGAGGGATCAAGGACTTCGTGAAGTCACTGACTGCCGGGAAGGACAGCCTGCACCGGGTGATCCACATCGAACGGGATGGCGACGGCCAGGAGATGGAGGTCGCCCTGCAATGGAGCGGCACGTACACCGAGTCGATCCATTCCTTTGCCAACACCATCAACACCCATGAGGGCGGCACGCACGAGGAAGGACTCAAGCGGGCGCTCACCACGGTGCTTAACCGGTATGCAAAGGACAAGGGGCTTATTAAGGAGAAGGAGGGCCCACTCCAGGGTGAGGACATCCGGGAGGGGCTGACCGCGATCCTTGCGGTCAAGCTCCGCGAGCCCCAGTTCGAGGGCCAGACCAAGACCAAACTCGGTAACTCCGACATGCGCTCCTTCGTCGAGGGGGCGGTCTACGCCGGGCTCGGGGAGTGGCTGGAGGAGAACCCGACCGAGGCGAAGCGGATCGTCGCCAAGGCCGAGCAGGCGGCGCGGGCACGGATGGCCGCTCGCAAGGCGCGGGACATCGCCCGCAAGTCGGCGTTCGACGGCGGAGGCCTCCCGGGCAAGCTGGCAGATTGCTCCAGCCGGGACCCGGAGCGTTCGGAGCTGTTCATTGTCGAGGGCGACTCGGCGGGCGGCAGCGCCAAGGGCGGCCGGGACCGCGAGTTCCAGGCGATCCTTCCTATCCGGGGCAAGATCCTGAACGTCGAGAAGGCCCGGCTGCACAAGATCCTGGAGAACAAGGAGGTGCAGTCGCTGATCACAGCGATCGGTACCTCGATCGGCGAGGAGTTCGATCTGTCCAAGGCCCGGTACCGCAAGATCTGCCTGCTCGCCGACGCCGACGTCGACGGCCAGCACATCACGACCCTGCTTCTCACCTTCTTCTTCAGGTACATGCCCAACCTGATCGATGCCGGTTACGTCTACCTCACCCAGCCTCCGCTCTATAAGACGGTTGTCGAGGGGAAGAAGCGGTACACCTTCAGCGACGAGGAACGGGATGCCGTTCGGGCTGAGTACCCGAAGAAGAACCTCAAGTTCGAGCGGTTCAAGGGCCTGGGCGAGATGGACGCCGAGGAGCTGTGGTCGACGACCATGGACCCGGCCACCCGCATCCTGAAGCGGGTGCAGATGGAAGACGCTGCCATCGCGGATGAGATTTTCACGATCCTGATGGGTGAGAACGTCGAGAGCCGCCGCCAGTTCATCACCAAGAACGCAAAGTACGCAACCCTGGACGTGTAAGGATCTTCCAGGATGGCCGACGACATCCCTCCCACCCAGCCCCCGCTCGACGACGGCGAGATCGTGACCGTCGACATCGAGGACGAGGTCCAGCGGTCATACCTCGATTACGCGATGAGCGTGATCGTGGGCCGGGCGCTGCCTGACGTCCGCGACGGGCTGAAGCCGGTGCACCGGAGGATCTTGTGGGGTATGGACGGCCTCGGCGCCCGGCCGGGGGTCCAGCACATGAAATGCGCCCGGGTCACCGGCGAGGTCATGGGCAAGTACCACCCCCACGGCAACCAGGCGATCTACGACGCGCTGGCCCGGATGGCCCAGGATTTCGCCATGCGGCACCCGCTGGTAGACGGGAAAGGGAATTTCGGGTCAGTCGATGGCGACCCACCGGCCGCCGAGCGGTACTGCGTCACCGGGGACACCCTGGTGCGGACGGTGGACGGAACGGTGCCGATCAGGGCACTGGCAGTTGCTGAGCCGAACTCGGATGTCGACATAGCGATCAAAGTGCTGGACCACCACGGGAATCCGGTCCTGGCCACCAAGTTCTTCCATAGCGGGGACCACCCGACGCTCCGGCTGCAGACGGCCGAGGGCTACGAGATCACCGGGACCGGCAACCACCCGCTGCTCTGCCTGGAGTCGATCGCCGGGGTGCCGCTGCTCCAGTGGCGGACGCTGGACGAGATCGGGCCGGGGGCGTGGGTGGTCGTGGTGCGCGAGGACGGGGCGGGCGGGCCCAGCCCCGGCGAGTCGGATCGGGCCTCCGGCCTCGTTGCCGCCGGCGAGGCCGGCGACGCGTGTGGCGGGATCCCTTCCTTTATCTGGGTGGGAAGCGGGGAGCGGAAGCGGGCCTTCCTCCAAGGGGTGTTCGAGTGGGGTGGATCGGTGAGCGCCGGGCGCCGGAACTCGCGCACGATCCGGCTGTCGAGCCAGAACGGAGAGCTGGTCAAAGGCGTGCAGCGCCTGCTGCTTGAGTTCGGCGTCATCTCCTGGCGGGAGCCGGACGGGTTGCGGATCGCCGGCCGGCACAACGTCCAGCTGTTCGAGCGCCGGGTCGGGTTCCCGGGCGTCGGGTTCGCCGGGGTCGGGTTCCGGGGCACGGAAGCTGTTGCTCCCGGGCACCGGGCGCTGCCCCGGGAGCGGGTCCCGTTCGTGGCCGAGTACATCCGCTCCGAGGGGGACCGGCGGAGGGCCGAGGTGGCGGCAACCATCGAGCCCCTCGTCTCCGGGCGGTACTACTTCGCCAAGGTGACCGCGGTCACCGACGCTGCTGTCCAGCCGGTCTACTCAATCCGCGTCGACAGCGACGCCCACGCTTTCGTGGCCAACGGGTTCGTGAACCACAACACGGAGTGCCGGCTTGCGCCGCTGGCCATGGAGCTGCTGCGAGACATCGATGAGGACACCGTCGACATGATCGCTAACTACGACGGCCGGGAGGAGGAGCCGGTCATCCTGCCCGCCCGGTTCCCGAACCTGCTGGTCAACGGGTCAACCGGGATCGCCGTCGGCATGGCGACCAACATCCCTCCCCACAACCTGGGCGAGGTGATCGACGCCACGGTCGCCCTCATCGACAACCCGGAGCTGGTCGGCGAGGACCTGATGAAGATCGTCAAGGGCCCGGACTTCCCCGGTGGCGGATCGATCCTGGGGATAACTGGAATCAAGGACGCCTTCGAGACCGGCCGGGGCAGTGTCCGGGTCCGGGGCAAGGCGGAGGTCGAGGAGACCAAGCGGGGCCAGCGGATCGTCATCACCGAGCTCCCGTACATGGTGTCCGGCGACCGGCTGCTGGAGAAGATCCACGAGCTGCTGGAGGCCAAGCGGATCACCGGGATCACCAACGGCCGCAACGAGTCGAACCGCAAGGGGATCCGGATCGTCCTGGAGCTGAAGCGGGACGCCATCCCCCAGGTCGTCCTGAACAACCTGTACAAGTTCACCCAGCTGCAGGACTCGTTCGGGATCAACATGCTGGCACTGGTCGAGGGCGTGCCCCGGACGCTGCCGCTGGTCGAGATCCTCCGGGCCTACATCAACCACCAGGTCGCCGTTATCACCCGGCGCACCCGGTTCCGGCTGCGCAAGGCCGAAGACCGGATGCACACCCTGATGGGCCTGCTGGTCGCGCTCGACCAGCTCGATGCGATCATCATGCTGATCCGGGAGGCGGAGTCGGCCGAGGCCGCCCGCACCCAGTTGATGGCCCGGGCCTGGGAGGTCAGTGCCGAGACGACCGCGCTGCTGGAGCGGGCCGGGGCGTCGGCGGCGGCTGCCGCGGAAGCGGTGGCTGGATCGGGGGGCGGGACGGGCGGATCGGCCGATGGCGAAGAGCCGCCCGTGCTCGGCCTCGACGCCGAGGGCCGGTTCCACCTGTCCGAGCGGCAGGCGACCGCCATCCTCGACATGGCTCTACGGCGGTTGGCGGGCCTCGAGCGCCAGAACCTGCGGGAGGAGGCGACCGGGCTGGCCGGCACGATCGCCGAGCTTCGGGCGATCCTCGATTCGCCGGCCAGGCTGCGCCGGATCATCCGCGAGGAGCTGATCGCCATCCGCGACAAGTTCGCCAATGCCCGGCGGACCCAGATCATCGCCGACGAGGGCGAGATCGACATCGAGGATCTGATCCCGGACGACGACGTCGTGGTCACGATCACCCGGTCCGGCTATGTGAAGCGGACGAAGTCGGCGAACTATAAGATCCAGGGTCGGGGTGGCAAGGGGGTCATCGGGGCCAAACCAAAGGAGGGGGACATTGTCGCCCAGGTGCTGACGACCACCAACCACGCCTTCGTCCTGGTGTTCTCCACCCGGGGCAAGGTGTACCGGATCAAGGCACACGAGATCCCGGAGAAGGAGCGGACTGCCCGGGGCACGTCGATCCGTAACATCCTGCCGTTCACGCCGGAGGAGGCGGTCGCGGCGGTTATCGACACCAGGGACTTCGAGGCGCACAAGTATCTCGTCAGTGCTACGAAGAAGGGGATCATCAAAAAGACCGAGTTCAATGCCTACAACACGTCGCGCAAGGACGGGATCATCGCCCTGACGCTACGGGAGGACGACGAGGTCGTCATGGTCAAGGCCACCTCGGGCGAGGACGAGGTGATCATGGTGTCGCGCAAGGGGATGGCGATCCGGTTCCCCGAGACCGATGTCCGGCCGATGGGCCGGACTGCCGGCGGGGTGATCGCCATGTCGCTGTCGCCGGAGGACGTCGTCGTCGACTTCGATGTCGTCGACCCCAATGCCGAGTTGCTGATCGTGACCGACGGCGGGTACGGCAAGCGCACCCTGCTGACCCACTACCCGACCCAGCACCGGGGTGGCAAGGGCGTGATCACCGCCAAGCTGCCGGGGAAGCGGGGGGTCATCGCCGGTGCCTGGGTCGTCCGGCCGGGCAACGAGGTGTTCCTCATCGCCAGCGACGGCCAGGTGATCCGGATGGAGGCCCGCTCGATCGCCCGCCAGGGCCGGGACACCACCGGTGTCCGGGTGATGCGGCTCGACTCGGGGGTCACCCTGGTCGGCCTCGCTCCGGTGACCGACGAAGAGTAACCCTCTCGTTCAGGCGACGGGTTAGCCGGCGGCCTGGGGTCCGCTCCTCTCAGCGAACATCCTGAGTCAGCTGACGAATGCGCGTGACGACAGCCAGACGAGTTGTGGGCACATGGCCGAGGATCTTCCCAGGAGGGCCGGGAACACACACGCGCGCCTTGCAGGCGATCGGATGGCATTTCGGCACTCACATTGGAGTGAGCACCCTTCCAGCCTGGAGCATGAGCTTCGTTTCACGCTCATGCAGCCTAAAGCGTCTCGACATACCACGCTTCTGGTTATAGTGTAATCCATCGGTCCAGCCAAAACATGTGCTTGCTCTGGGTCGAACCCTCCGAGTGGAGACGTCCTTTCTGAGGTGGGGATGCCGCTCCTACAGTTTGACGGGCGTTGCGGACCGAGATGCCCGCTGCGCGCCGCCTCGAGCATCGTCACAACTGTCCTCCTAACAATCTTATTACTCACAAGTACTGCGAACATGGCAGAGGCGCAGATCGGTCCCCGGCCATCAACCAGGTTCGTGTATTTGCAAACAACCCCCCAAGTCCCGATGAGTGGCGACAATTCGTATATCGGCACCTTTTCAGTGCAATTCTCCTACACGAATAACGTTCTGGCGTGGGGCTTTAAGATCGCCCCGAAGTGGGTTCAAGAGGCCGGACATGACCCGGTGCGGTTTGATTACACCGTGACGACTCGCGGACGAATGGTGGAGAATTACACTACTCATGAGGAGCTTGCTGTGTACGTATTTCATTCTTCGATGGGTCGCTTCAAGTTCACAGGTGACGCTCCGTGGACCTTCCACTCACTGCACACGGGTGATACGGTCGAAATCGCAGCAACGTTCAGCTACATCATCCCGACGCCCCCTATCTCCGGCCTCAGTCAAGGGCAAGAGAAGCACAGCTTCTGGGGTTATTATCGGGTGGGTATTCGATAGGAGAGCAACAATGTATGAAGGGCCCATCGGGGAATCCGCCATCGGGGACCGCTACTCACCCGCAGTAAGAACGGATCGCGAAGCCGACCTATTGCGGCGTGAGTTAGCCGTCATGGTGAAGACCGAGCAGCCCGCGGTGGTAGACCGGCTCGACGCCGCTTTGTTGCTGGTC
>DAIQBQ010000033.1:0-14919 GCA_036781065.1 Actinomycetota bacterium | reverse complement strand
TTCTCGGCGATCAGCCGGTCGGTCAGGCATTCCGCCTGATCGGCCTGGCCGATCCTCCGCGGCCAGACGCCGCCGACCTGGTGGCCGAGCTCGGATCCCTCGGAGTGACCGTGAAGATGATCACCGGCGACACCGTCCCGACCGCCGCCGCCGTCGCTTCGGCGGTGGGCATCGAGGGCGAGGTCGTCAGCGGAGCCGAGGTCCGCGCTGATCCAGCCCGCGGCGCCGCTGCCGGGGTGGTGGCCGCGGTCTACCCCGAGGACAAGCACGCCGTGGTCGCCGCCCTGCAGGCCGCCGGCCACACGGTGGGCATGACCGGTGACGGGGTCAACGATGCCCCGGCGCTGCGCCAGGCGGAGGTCGGGATTGCGGTGGCCGGGGCGGTCGACGTCGCCCGGGCCGCGGCCAGCCTGGTCCTGACCGATGCGGGCCTGATCGACGTCGTCGCCGCAGTCAAGGTCAGCCGCTCCATCCACCAACGCATGCTGACCTGGGTGCTGAACAAGGTGATCAAGACCGCCCAGGTGGCCGGCTTCCTGATCATCGGGTTCTTCCTGACCCGGCACCTGGTCACGACGTCGCTCGACATCGTGCTGCTGCTGTTCGCCAACGACTTCGTCACCGTCTCGCTGGCGGTCGACCGGGTGCGGCCGTCGTCCCGGCCCGATCAGTGGCGGGCCCGGACGATGACGGTCGCCGCCCTCGCCATCGCTGCCGGGATTGTCGTCGAGTCGTTCCTCGATCTCTACCTGGCCCGCCACGTCTTCCATCTCGGCTGGCCGCAGACCCAGACCCTGATGTTCGTCATGCTGGTGTTCACCGGTCAGGCCACGGTCTACCTGGTCCGTGAGCGGGGACGGCTATGGTCCTCCCGACCGGCAAAGCTGCTGCTGACCGCCACCGGGTGCGACATCGTGGTGGTGAGCCTGATGGCGACGCTGGGGATCCTGATGCCGGCGGTGGCGCTGTTGCCGGTGCTGGTGGTGCTGGGGGTGGCGGTGGTCTCGACGCTGCTGCTCGACCCCGTGAAGGTCGCGGTCCTGCGCCGGCTGTCGTTCTCCTGATCGTTGGCACGTAACGGCGAGCCGGCGAGCCTCGCCGGGCGTCACCGGAGCGTCAGTGGCCGAAGAAGCCCCGGCCCCTGGCGTCGGGCACCTGGTACAGCACGACCCCGCGGTCGGCGCACAGTGCCTGGGTCTCGGCGTCGCGTACCGAGCCGGTCGTGGCCCAGATCGCGCTTACCCCGGCGTCGGCGAGGACGCCCGGCGCATCGGGGAACGGGAAGAAGCTGTCGCTGTAGGCGACCGACCCGTGCGGATCGTGCCCGGCGTCCCGCGCCCGTTTGACCGCCAGCTCGCAGCAGCCGACCCGGTCCTGCTGGCCGACCCCGTTGCCGATCAGCTGGCCGCCCTTTACCAGGGTGACCGTGTTCGAGTTGCTGGTCGACCCGATCGCCCAGGCAAGGATCAGGTCACGGCTCTGTGCCGCGGTCGGCGTCCCTGTCGCGGTCAGCTCGGGGTCAGTGAGGCTGGCGACGTAGGTGTAGTTGGGCTGGCCGAGAAAGCCACCCCGGACGTAGCGCCAGCGCGGCTGGGCGTCGAGCGAATCCCGGCCAAGGTGCTCGAGGGCCGGGTTGGCGAGGAACCGGCACTTGTCGCCCTTCCGGCTGAGCATCGCCACGGCAGCGCCGTCGAAGGCGGGGGCGCTGATCCCGTCGAGCAGCCGCCGCCCGCCGCCGGTGCCGAAGCTCAGCAGCTCGTCGGCCAGGGCCTCGGTGAGCGGGAAATTGAGCATCACAAGGCCGCCGAAGATGGCTCGGGCATCACCGGTGACCATCTGCCGGATAACCGTTGCACGGTCCTCCCCGACCGCCGCGCCGCACGGATTGCCGTGCTTGGTGCCCACCGCCATGAACGGCACGGCGCCGAAGTTGGCTTCGAAGCCGGCGGCGATGTGCGTGATGGTCTGGAGCTGCCGGTCGACCTCGGCGAGGTTGTTGTAGCTCGGGGCGGTACCGGCGACGACGCTGAACTGGTCGAGGGCCAGCGGGTCCGGTGGGCCGGCGACGGCCAGGTTGGCGCTGAACAGCCCGGCCGGGGCCTGCCAGGCGTTCTCTCCGTACTTGCCGGCGAGCGTCTCGGCAGCCACGACGCCGTTGATACGGCTCTGCGAGTGGTAGCGGGCCGACTCGAGGCAGTAGGCGGCCACAATCCCCTCGGCACGGGCCGCCAGGGCGGTACGGAAGCTTTCCGGGTCGGGTTCTCCGGCGGTGAGCCAAGCCAGCACCTCGGCCCGCTGCGCCGGCTCGGCGATCACAATGCGGCGCCCCTTCGCCGCCGAGCGGAGCATCGTCGGGCCGCCGATGTCGGTCTTCTCGAGCACCGACTCCCGCGTCGCCGCCGGGTTGGCCAGCTCGGCAGCGAGCGGGTACAGATCGACGCACACCAGGTCGATGAACGGGATCCCGAGGGCATCGAGTTCGGCCAGGTCCTCGGCGACGGGCCGGGCCAGCAGTGCGGCATGGACCTCCCGGGAGAGCGTGACCACCCGGTGGCCGAGGATCGCTCCCCCGCCGACGAGCCCGGCCACGTCGCTGACCGGCACACCGCCTCCTCGCAACGCGGCCGCGGTGCCCCCCGACGAATAGATGGTCCAGCCGAGGTCGGCCAGGCCCTGGGCGAACTCCGCGATGCCGGTCTTGTCGTACACGGAAAGCAGGGCTGCGCGGGACTGGTTCATCGTGGTCGGGGTCCTCCGTAGCTCGGGCTCGGGTCGGGGGCAGGGTACACGGGGCGAAGGGGCGACGGTTTCGCTCCCCCCCGATCCCGGGTAGGTCATTTAATGACGCCACTCCGGAGACGGCGGTCACCGACCCCGAGTAAGGAGGTGTGCCATGGCCACTGATGCCGAGCGGCTCACACAGCCCCTCACGCAGGGCGCTGAGGACAACGGGGATCTTGCACCCTCGATGTCAACGGATTTCACGAAGGTAGAGGCCGGTTCGGAGTTACGGGACGAAGCGGCTCCTATCGGTTCCCGGCCACTGTCGGTGTCGCAGTCCGACATCCCGCACCACCCTGGGGCGGACCCGAAGGTCGCTGACCAGCGGGCGGAGGAACAGGCCTAGGGATCCACCCGTACCACGCGTAACACGAACCAACACGTTGCACCCACGGCGGGCCCACGCCACGCGGGCCCGCCGTCGCGGGTCATGAAGCCTCACGTCGATACTTCCCTAACTTAACTTAACTTAACTAACTAACTAGAGGTGAGTGCACGGGCACAGATCAGGGCAGCAAGTCTTGAGGGCCTCGGTATCCAGCCCCACACATGTCTTGGTAGATCAACTCGGCCTCCGCGCTGTCAACCAGCGCCATAGATACCTCCATCGACTGCGGATCCCGGGACCGCTTCAACCAGTAGCACTCGCTGCGACCAATCTCGCTCAACAAGGCGGCGATCCCATTCGGGTCCTCGTCGGGGTTGAGTACCTGACGGGGGACCTTGACTATTCCCCCGAGGATCCTGGAGAGGAGGTCGAACTGACCGGCAAGGGCGAACTACCGCACCGGTGTCGTGTCGCAGATCTCCGCCTCAGCCGGACTGTGCAAGGTAACTGAACTCCTCCTCATCCAGCGTTGAGGGGGGCGGTCCGGAGATGAGCTCTTCGAGATCCTCTTCAGCCATATCCGTCACGGCCGCGGCGCCGCGGATCGACATGAGGCCGGAGGTCAGCGCCCGCCGGAGCAGGCCCAGGTACCTCGGCGGGAACCTGTTCAGTCCCCAGCGGTCGGGTTCCTGACTCCACTCCTCAGGGCCGATGGAATAGCCAAGCTGTTCGGCAAACTGCACCGGGTGGACCTGGCGGAGCTACTCAAGCCCGGCACTCGAGACCAGGTTCGCCGCTTGCAGGCGCACGAGCATCATGGCCCAGGACACCCGGAACAGCCGCTGAAGGTACACGACCACTGCGGGGTCCTCGACTTTGGGCAGGCCAATCGTCTCGACGACTCCGCGGAGGCTTTGCACCGGCACCAAGAACTCCGAGGCGAACTCGTCGGCGAACCGCTCATCCCGCTCCCGCCGTCCGAAGAATCCGACGTACCAGCTCTCGGTGTGGAACAAGGCGTGAGCCAACTCGTGGGCCAAGGTGAACTGTTGGCGCCCCGGCGTCGTCTCCCCGTTGATCAGGATCGCCGCACCCACGGTGGCATGCCGCAGGAATGCACCCGAGACCGTCTCCCGGAGATCCTGCCCAAGTGGGGCGCGGTAGACAGCAATGCCGTGCAGGTCGGCCAGCACGCGGAGATCCCCGACGGGCCCGGACCCCAACCCGAAGAAGGCCCGGGCCTCGTCCGCCTTCCGCTTGACGTCCTCCTTGGAGGCGAAACCGCGGCTACGCCCAGGACCGAGGCATCGAGCCCGCGCTCATGCCGCTCAACCCCATCGTCGCCTCCCAGGGCATGATGGAACTGCTGGCGTTCGCCACCGGATTTCGGCCCGTGGCACCCTTCTTGCGCTACGCCCTCGACTGAGGAGCTAAGGCCCAGCGCCGGTCCCCCCCCCGACTCGGGATCCACCAGCGAATCCAGGTCGGACCACAACGGTGGCGTCACGATGCAGTAGGTGGGGACGCCCGCCCAGGGTCGGCGCACCCGCTGCGTCGGCCCCACCCCCGAGTGCGGAATTGTGGAGTTCTTTCCGGCTCTTCGGCGAAAGAACTCCACAATCTGGAGCTAAGCGGCCAGCACCCCCGGGCAGTGGCGCGCGGCCCGCTGGCGTAGGGTGCGGTTAGGAGGAACCCTCGCATGACCCGGCAGCACGTCATCCTCGAGACCCATCCAAACGCCGTCGGTGCCCGGGGCGAGGGCATAGCCGAGGACCGCCGCCACCGGCGGGTGTTCGTCACCGGCGCCATACCGGGCGAGCGGGTGGTGGCCCGGGTGCTCGCCGAGCGGCCGGACTATGTGCGGGCACGAGTCGAAGACGTGCTGGCGGCATCGCCGTTGCGGACCGGGCCCCCCTGCCCGGAGCTGGACCGCGGGTGTGGCGGCTGCCAGTGGCAGCACATCACGGTCGAGGGGCAGCGGGCACTGAAGCGGGACGCGATCGAGCAGAGCCTCGAGAGCCTCGCCCACCCACCGATCAGGCCCACCGTCGTCCTGCCCGATACCGGGTACCGCACCATGCTGCGGGCGGTGGTGTCCGGGGGCCGGGCCGGCTACCGCCGGGCGCGCCAGCACAGCCTGGTCCCAGTCGCCAGCTGTATGGTCGTCCCCCCGCTGCTCGAGGACCTGCTCGTCAACGGGCGCTACGGGGAGGCGACCGAGGTGATTCTCCGCTGCGGCGCCGGCACCGGGGACCGGCTGGCGCTCCCGGACCCCGAAACCGCAACCATCGACGTCCCGGGCGGCGTGCGCCGCGACAGCATCCGGGAGGTCGCCGCCGGAAGGGAGTGGCGCATCGGCGCCAAGTCGTTCTTCCAGAGCCGCCCCGACGGCGCCGACGCCCTGGCGCAGCTCGTCGTCGCCGAGAGCGGGGAGCCAGCGACGGCGGTCGACCTCTACTCCGGCGTCGGCTTGTTCGCCGGTGCGCTCGGCAACGCCGGCTGGTCGCTCACCGCGGTGGAGGCCTCGGCCGAGGCGGTCGCCGACGCCCGGTTCAACCTGCCCGGCACCACCGTCGTGCAGGCCGACGTCGCCCGGTGGGCGGCCACTCCCGCCGACCTCGCCGTCGCCGACCCCAACCGGCCAGGCCTCGGGCCGGAGGGGGTGCGGGCGATCGCCGCCACCGGAGCCCGCCGGGTCATCCTGGTCAGCTGCGACGTCCCGGCGCTGGGCCGGGACGCCCGCCTGCTTCGCCGCCGCGGCTACACGCTCTCGTCGGTCACCCCGGTCGACCTGTTCCCCCACACCTTCCACATCGAGGCGGTCAGCGTGTTCGACGCCTCGTGAAGCTCCGCCAGGTGTCCATGCGCTACGGACGCCTCGTCGTCCTGAGCAACGTGAGCCTCGACCTCCCGGAAGGGGCGCTGATCTACCTGCGCGGCGCCAACGGTTCCGGGAAGAGCACGCTGATGCGCATCGTCGCTGGGATCACCCGGCCCACGGCCGGGTCCGTCACCGGCAGGCCACCCACGGTCGGCTACGTGCCGGAGCGGTTCCCGGCCGGGTTGCGGTTCACCGCCGGCGAGTACCTGACCCACCTCGGCGCCATCCGCGGGTTACGGGAACCCGCCGCCCAGATGAACGAGCTGCTGGACCGGTTCGGCCTCGGCCCCTACGCCACCATCCGCATGGCCAACCTCTCCAAGGGCACGACACAGAAGGTCGCTGCCGCCCAGGCATTCCTGGCCCACCCGCAGGTGCTGATCCTGGACGAGGCCTGGACCGGGCTCGACGCCGCCGCCCACGGCGCCCTCGCCGCACTTGTCTCCGAGCGGCAGCGGGCAGGGGCGCTCATCCTTTTCACCGACCACAGGGCCCAGGCGCGGGAACTCGAACCCACGGCGACCTACCTGGTGGCCGGCGGGGAGGTGGTCGAGGGCCATCCTCCCGCTCGCACCACCCGGGTGGAATTAGCGGGCTCGGCCGACGGCTTCGACGCCAACTCCCTGCCCGGTGTGATCGCCGTCGACTACCTGCCCGGGGGCCTTTTGGTCCAGGTCGACGCCGCCGCCTGCGACCGGCTCCTGCTCGCCGGCCTTCAGCACGGCCTGTCGGTGCGCCGGGTAGGTCCGTGACCGCGGTTGCCCGCTACGAGCTCCGGTCACTGCTGCTCACCCAGCGTTGGGTGGCACCCTTCCTGATCTACGCCGCCTTCCTGGCCATCCTCTACGCCGGGCCGGCCGGCCCCGGGATGACGGCGTTTGCCATCACCGCCTTCGGGCTGATCCCCATCGGCGCCTTCGTGACCCGGGCGCTGCTGCACTCCGAAGACGACATCGCCCGCCAGGTGACCGTCGCCGCCGCCGGGAGCCCGGTGCGGGTTCAGTCGGCGGCCCTGCTCGCCTGCGCGGGGCTGACGGCCGTCCTGGCGGTTGTGGCGGTGGCCTGGGGAGTCGTGGCCGACTCCGTCCACCAGCTGCCGCTGATCGCTGGCGGCCTGGCCATCCACCTGCTGTTCGGACTGTTCGGCATCGCCCTCGGGGCGGCGTTCAGCCGTCCCCTGGTTACCCCGGTCGGCCCGGCGGTGCTCGGCATCGTGGCGGGCACGACGCTGGCCCTGGGGATCCCGGTCTCGCCGGTCGCCTGGACGATCCGGGACCTGATCCACCACTCCGCCGCCGGGCACCTCGCCGGGCCCTCGGCCGCGGTGCTGGTGCTCGCCGTCGCCGGCATCGGTGCCTCGGTGCTCGCCGCCTCCCGCTAAGTGAGGCTCATACGAACGCGCTCTGCCCGGTGATGTCCCGGCCCACGATCAGCGTCTGGATCGTCTCGGTGCCCTCGTAGGTATGCAGCATTTCGATGTCGGTCATGTGCCGGATCACATGGTTCTCGAGCAGGATCCCGTTGCCCCCCAACAGGTCGCGGGCCTCAGCGATCACCCACCGGGCCTTGCGGGTGTTGTTGAGCTTGGCCAGCCCGGCGATCGAGTCGGTCAGCCGGCCCGCCTCGGTGAGCCGGGCGATCTGCATGCAGTACAGCTGCATCGCGGTGACCTCTGCCAGCATGTGCACGAGGCGCTGCTGGACGATCTGGAAGCTGACCAGTGGCTTGCCGAACTGGCTCCGCTGCTTGGCGTAGGTAAGGGCGGTGTCGTAGGCCGCCACCGCATGGCCGAGGGCGGCCCAGGCGACTCCGGCCCGGGTCGTCACCAGCACCCGGGCGGTGTCCTTGAAGCTCCGCGCCCCGGGCAGCCGGGCATCGTCGCCGACCCTGACCTCGTTCAGTTGGATGTCGGCCTGCCACACCGCCCGGGCGGCGCCCTTACCGGGGATGACGCTGGCCTCGTAGCCCGGGGTGTCGGTCTCGACCAGGAACCCCTTGACCTGGCCGTCCTCCATCGAGCGTGCCCAGACGACGCAGACGTCGGCGATCGTCCCGTTGCCGATCCAGCGTTTGGTGCCGTTGATCACCCAGCCGTCGCCGTCCTTGCGGGCAATCGTCTCCAGCGCCACCGAGTCGGAGCCGTGGTTGGGCTCGGTCAGAGCGAAGGCGCCGATCTTTTTCAGTTTTGCCATCGCCGGCAGCCAGCGCTGCTTCTGCTCGCCCGAGCCCACCATGTCGATCGTCTTCATCGCCAGCCCGGACTGGACCCCGAGGAAGGTGCCCAGGCTGCCGTCGCCGCGGTGCAGCTCCATGTGGATCAGGCCAATCGTCAGCGGGCTCAAACCGGGGCACCCGTAGCCCTTGATGTCGTCTCCGACGATCTCGAGCTCGGCCAGCCGCCGGGCCAGCGGCCAAGGGAAGTCCGCCTTCTCCCAGTACTCGTTGATGGCCGGCAGCACCTCCCGGTCGACGAAGCGCCGGGTGCGGATGAACAGTTCCCACTGCTCGTCGGTGAACTGCTCACGGACGAAGAAGTAGTCGGTGGCCAGCGCTTCGCCCAAGTGCTCGTACGGCATCGTCGATGTGGTCACGGCAGGCTCCTGTCTTTACGCGAAGTTTAGGGCTCACCCCGCCTCGACGATGTCCACCTCGGTGTCCAGCGCCTCGGCCAGCAGGTCGGCTCGCTGCGCCGCCGAGAACAGTTCCAGGCCGAGGTCGGCGCCGTCACGGGGCACCGCCTCCACGGTCAGCCGCCCGCCGTCGGCCAAGACCACGGCCCTGGCGACGTTGGCGTTGTGGGTGCGGTCAAGCCCGATCGCCACTCGGAGCAGCCCGGCGCAGCAGCGCACCAGCCGTCTGTCGCTCTCGGAGAGCGCCGCATACTCCGGGTGCGAGCTCCGCGGCGGGCCTTTGCGGTGGTACCGGGCGATCAGCGCGATCAACTCGATCTCACGGTCGGTGAAGCCGGTCAGGTGCTCGCTGTTGCGGATCAGGTAGTAGCTGTGCCGGTGGTGGCCGGCGTGGGAGACAAACAAGCCGATGTTGCAGAGCAGGGCGGCGGCCTCCAGGTACTCCCGGGCGTCATCGCCGAGGCCGTGCAGGCGGGTCGTCTCGTCAAACAGGTCCAGGGCCAGCCGGGCCACCGTCGTCGAGTGGTCCCGGTCCTCGTCCATCGCCTCGGCCAGGTGGACGACGCTGCGCCGCCGCAGGTCGCTCAGGTGATGGAGCGATCCCCCGTGACGCCGGCGCCAGGCATCGAGCAGCACCCCCTCACGCAGCGCGTAGTCCGAGTACTGCATCGCCTCGACGCCGAACTCCTCGAAGACCTGCTCCAGGATCAGTGCCCCGGCGAGCAGGATGTCGGCCCGGCGCTCGTCCACGCCAGGCAGCTTGGCCCGTGCGGCGATGGTCGGGGCCTTGACCAGCGACTTCAGCACGGCGCCGAGGTCGGCCCTGGTCAGCTCGAAGTTGTTCCAGGTCCTCGGGGCCGGCTCACCCCGGCGTGCGACCGCCATCGAGCACAGGGCTCCGATCGTGCCCGAGGACCCGATGGCGACCTCGTAGCCCAGGCGGCGGACCTGGGCGCTGAACGACGACAGCGTCGCCCGGACGTGGCGGCGGCACGACTCCACCTTGTCGCCGGTGCCGCCGGCGAAGAAGCGCTCGGTCAGCCGGATCGCACCGAGCTTCATGCTGCGGGCCGCGAGCATCTCGCCCGTCCGCCCGATCAGCAGCTCGGTCGACCCGCCACCGATGTCGCAGCCAAGCAGCTGGCGGTCGTAGGCCGGCACCGCCTGCAGCATCCCCAGGTGGATCAGCCGCGCCTCCTCGATGCCGGAGATGACGTCGACGGTGACCCCGGCCTCGGTCGCCGCCCGCTGGAGGAATTTGCCCCGGTTCTTCGCCTCGCGTACCGCCGAGGTCGCCACCGCCACCAGCCGTGCCCCGTGCACCTCGGCGATCTGCCGGAACCGGGTGAGCACTGCGATCCCCCGGTCGATGGCGTCCGGCTCGAGGTACGCCATGTCGCCGCCCCCCGAGCCGAGGCGGACCATCTCCTTCTCCCGCTCGACGACTTCGAAGCCGTGGCTGCCCCCCATGCGGGCCACGACGAGGTGGATCGAGTTGGTCCCGATGTCGATGGCGGCCAGGGTTTCCTCGGCCACACTTGCATCGTCTACAGGCACGACCACGATTTTGCCCTCCCCCGCCGGATACAACCTGCACCCCGGCTACGATTGGCGGCCATGGGCACCAGCAAGCGGAAGCGCCCCGCTCGGGCGGCACCGGACAGCGGCCGCAACGGCGACAGCCCGGACCCCCCAGAGCTACGCCGCCGCCGGACGCCGCTGTTCAACGTGTCGCTCGTCGTCGCGGTGGCAATCCTTGCCTTCTCAGTCCTGTTCTTAGCGGGGTACCTGTTCCGGAACGCCCTGTTCTCCAACCCCCTCTTCCCGGTCACGTTGCACAACGACGGGGCAGCGGCAGTCGACGTGCGCGGCTGCGGCACCAACTGCACCAGCGCCGACGTGCCCTACCGGCTGAACCCGGGCGGATCGGTGCAGGTCGCCGCCGAGGACAACGGCGAGGTGACCTTCTACCTGCATGACCCCACCACCGGCGCCGTGACCGGCTGCCTGCCCCTGAAATTTGCGCGCAAGGTCACCGGGGTCACCATCCAGACCAGCCAGGCCGAGACCTGCCCGGGGGTGCCCCTAACTCCCTGACCGCTTCCGGGTCGGGTATTTGCCGAGCAGCGGCTGAACGTCGTCGGAGACCGACTGCATGAGCTGCCGCTGGACCGCCTCCAAGTCGGAGAGCCGGAAGCGCAGCTGTCCACCAAGCGTGCGCGTGTGGCTGATCCTTCCCTCCTGGGCGTACCGGCGGATCGTCCCCGGAACTACCCCTAACATCTCCGCGGCAACGCCTGCGGTCACCCAGACATCGTCGTGGTCGCTGCCCGACTGCTCCTTCGCCATCCCCCACCTTCCTTCCCATCCGGTCGGGTGGAACCCTCCCGCCCACATGAACCATTGTGAGCGCGAACGCGCCTACGTGTGGGCCGGGCGGTCCGGCAGGGCCAGCGCTGGCGGGCGAGGTGTCAGGTTTACGGCTTCCGGTACTCGTCGTTGGTGCCGAGCAGGTCGGCGAGGGCCAAGACACTTATTGGGGTGTGGAGGATTTGGTACCTGCCAGGTGCACTATCCTCCACACCCCGCCCCGCCCGGGTGAACTTCCACTCGAAGGGCCTGGCCGTCTGCTCATAGCGCCGCTCGAAGGCGATCAGCCGAGCTTCGACCTCAGCTAGGTCGGTGAACTCGTTGGGGGTCAGCACCTTCCGCTCGATGATCGAGTTGTAGATCTCGATCTGGTTCAGCCAGGAAGCGTGGATCGGGCAGTGGATCAGGCGCAGCCGTCGGGCTCTCGGAGGCTGACCCTACCCTAATGGTGGCCTGAAGTTACGTTGGTGTAATTATGGCGGCGCCCACGTAGCTGCTGATTGTGGAGTTTCTTCGCCGAATAAGCCGGAAAAACTCCACAATTTCGCGCTTGAGTATTCATCTCGCACCGACCGCGCCAGCCCCCACCGCTGGCGCAGCGGACGCCTCAGTACCGGTGGCGCGGGACGTGCTTGGTCCGTCCCCGCGGCTTGGTCTGTCCCCGGGCCTTGGCCTCTCCCCGGGGCTTGGCATCGCTTCGGGGCTTGGCGTCGCTTCGGGGCTTAGCGTCGCTTCGGGGCTTGGCGTCGCCCCCTGCCTTTTCCCGGCCGAACACGCGCTTGAAGAGCCCCGGCTGCACGGCTGCTGCCGCGGCGGGAGTGCCGGTCAACCCCCCTTCCCCCGACAGGCCGGGAAGGGACGGCTCGGGCACGCCGGGAGGGGCTTCCGCCAACGGCTGGAGCACGTTGGGAGGCATGTCCCCCCACGGCCCGACGCTGCCGCCCCCGGCCGCATCAGCCTCCGGAGGGATGCTCAGCCAGCGGATCTGGCCCCGGTCGCCACCGGCCGCCACGACCGTCTCCCAGGTCGCCGGCTCCGGCAGCGGCTCCCACTCCGGCTGGGGCGGGTACTGGCTCGGCTCCGGCGGGTAGGCCGGCCGCTCCTCGACCGGGATCTCCACGCCGGGCGGCGCAGGGGGCCAGCCCCACGGCTCGATCTCGTGCAGGTGCACCGGCTCAGCCTCCGGGAGCGCCTCATGGACGGCGGCCTCCTCCTGCCCGGTGCCGGCCCCGGCGGCAGCCGGCTCCTTCGCATTGTGGCGGTGGCGGCGACGGAGATGCCAGTGGCCGCGACCGGTTGCCCCACCCGGCCAGTCGTTGCGGATGTCGGCTGGGGGAACCAACTTGGCGCAGGCCTCGATGATCCGCGCCGACACCTCCGCCTTGGCATCGACCATGACCACCGGCTGCCCGGCGTTGAGCGACCGGGAGACCTCCCGGGCATAGGGCAGGACGGCGGCGAAACCGCCCGGGTACACCCGCAGCAACTCCTCCAGGTCGATGCCGTTATCGGGCTCTGCCTTGTTGAGCAGGCAGGAGACGTCGTCAGCGGGCAGTTTCAGCCGCTCGATGGTCTCCAGGAACACCTTGAGGTTGCGCAGCGCCGGGACGTCCATCGTGGCCATGACGATCAGGTGGCGGGACTGGTCGAAGGTGGCGAGCACGACCTCGTTCAGCGAGGGCGGGGTATCGACGACGATGTAGTCGTACAGCGCCCGGGCCGCCTCCAGGACCGCCGTCGCCTCGCGGGGGCCGACCATCTCGGCGGAGAACGGGTCGTTCGGTGCCGACAGCACCTGGTAGCCGGCCGAGTGGTCCATCACGTACTCGGGGAAGGCCCGGAGGTAGGACGGCTCGCCGATCAGGTCGGCGACCGTGCGCTGGGGCTGGAGGCCGAGAGCAAGGGACACCTCGCCGAACTGCAGGTCGAGGTCGATCAAAAGCACCCGGCCCCCGGTGACTCCGGCCAGGTAGGCGGCCAGGTTGGTGGCGAAGAAGGTCTTGCCACAGCCCCCGGTCGGCGACGTCACCGTAAACACCCGGCCACCGGCGGCGGAGAGGGGCAGCTGGGGATCGACCGCAGCTGGGACCTCGGTCACAATTTCGCGGACGACGACCTGCTCCCTCCGGGCTTCTGCGACGGCAAGGATACGGATGAGGGCATTGCGCATCTTTGCCGGAGTCGCCGGGTAAACGAGGGACTCGCTGGCACCGCAGCTGGCGGCGTCGGTCATCGACACCGGGGGGCCGCCCTGCTCCTGGGTCAGCACGATCACGCAGGCCGGCACTGCCCGGTGTACCTGGGCCAGCCGGCGCAGGCCGGTCGTCGTCATCTCCTCCGGCGACGCCAGGACGATGTCCGGGGCCTCGGCGATCACCTGCTCCATCACCCGGGTGGGGCGGCACTCGACGACGACTTTCAAGGCCAGATCGAGGTGCCCGGCCGCCCGCTCCACCTCGGCGCAGAACTCGCCCTTCCGGTCAATGATCAGGATCTTGACCGGCCCCTGCACCCAGAGGGGGTCCGCGCCGGGGCCGGCAGGCACCTGCCCCTCGCCACTCCTGCTCCAGTGGTTGCGACCCAGAACCTGTTGGGAGTCGTGAGCCAACTCCGAGCCTCCTGCCCCCTGCCCCGCGCAGATAAGGGCTTCCAACGCGTATATCGGGCGGTCCGAAGGTCGCCTGCATAGCGAAAACCGGCCCCTTGCACCACCCTTGATGGGTGATGCGTAGGGGCTCTGGAGGCGGTCTGGCCTAGGGCACCGGGCCCGTGGTCAGGGTCAACGAGGAGCTGTGGTCCTGGCCGTTCGTGTCGGTCCACTTCACCGCGACGTGCGCGCCCGGCTTCTGCTTGCTCATGACCGAGGTCAGGTCGGAGGCGCTGCCGATGGCCTGACCGGCGACGGAGGTGATCACGTCACCCGGCCCGATGCCCGCCGAGCTGGCCGCCGTGTTGCGCAACGTCAGAACCACGAGGGCGCCGCTGGCCCCCTGGTCGGAGACGTCGACCCCCAGGAATCCCGGCAGGCCGTTGTGGACGTTGCCCGAGTTCTGGCCGGCCTCGATCTGCTTTGCGATCGACAGCGCCTGGTTGATCGGGATGGCGTAGGAACTCCCGCTGTTCGCCGAGAACTGGTAGTTGGTCGAGGCGGCGGTGTCCATCCCGATCACCTGGCCGTTGGCGTTGGCCAGCGGGCCGCCGGAGTCGCCCGGCTCGAGGGTGGCGTTGGTCTCGATCAGCCCGCTGAGGTTCTCCTGGGAGTGGGCACTGGAGTCACTCGCCGTGATCGACTGGTTGAGCGCGACCACCCTGCCCTGGGCGACGCTCGGCGTCCCGCCGACCCCCAGTGCATTGCCGAGAGCGACGACCTGGTCGTTGATTCCGACCTTGTCGGAGTCGCCTAGACTGGCCGGCTGGAGACCCGACGCGCCCTGCAGTTGCACCACAGCGACGTCGTCGTTCAGGTCCCAGCCAACCACCGAGCCGGTGTAGACCTTGCCGGTCGTCACGACCGTGGCCTGGATGGTCGTGGCGTCTTCGACAACGTGGTTGTTGGTCAGCACCTCGCCGGACGAGTTGAGGATGATCCCGGTCCCGGCGGCCTGGCCCTGCCCGAAGTCGAGCACGGTGTTGATGTCGACGATGCCCGGGTCGACCTTCGTCGCCACCTGGGCCCCGAGCGCCGGGTTGCCGCTCGTCCCGCTGTAGTAGGGGTTCGTTCCGAGCGCGTTGTTGTTCCGGGTTCCGTTCATCTGGGAAACCAGCCCGAAGCCGAGGACGGCGGCAACGATGATCGCCAGCGCCACCCCTAAGGCCACCCAGGGCCGGGAGCTCGGCTGCGCTGGAGGATAGCGGTTCCACGGATCCCAAGAACCGCCGCCCGGGCCGCCGCCGTACTGCTGCCCGGCGGGGCCGCCGCGGTAGGGCCC
>DAIQBQ010000032.1:0-14938 GCA_036781065.1 Actinomycetota bacterium | reverse complement strand
GCGGGCCGCTCAGACGTCCCTGCAAAGGAGCCGCACCCAAATGAAACCGCAGGTCAAAGTCCAAATCCGAGTCGGAGCATGCCTGAGCGAGACCCCTTTCCCTACTTTGCAAGCAGGAAGTCGTCGGTTCGAGTCCGATTGGCTCCACACATAAAACCCCTTCCCAGGGGCCACATATTCGGTGGATTCCTACCGTGCTTCACCTTTCTCCTGCCCGCCAAGCCGTCTCCAGGCCGTCTGACGCAGAACATCCAAGCGATCTGCCAAGTCGCCATCGAGACCATCCATCAGGTGTGCGTAGCGGTCCAAGGTCATGGTCACCGACGAGTGTCCCAATCGCGCCTGGATGGCCTTCGCATGACCGCCGGCCGCGATGGCTAAGGCCACTGCCGTATGGCGATGATCACGACATCACGGGGAGCGAGAGCGGCACGACGGTTGGATTCGGGAGCAGCGAAAGCGTGCACACCCCACAAAACGTGGGATAGGTCCGATGGCAGCATTCCGGCAGACGTCCTTTCATGGGAACTTTCCTGCGCCGTAAATATCCCGATCAGCACGAAAGCTGAGGTGCCGATTCGATCTCACGGTCCTGTCGGAAAGGGCAGAAATCGCGAGTCTGGCGGTACCCGGGCTGTGATACCGTCGGCTTGGCTCCCGGCCCCCGTGCACCGCTCTGGAGGTAGAGCAAAACCATCGACGAGCGGCATGGAGGCAAGTCATGGTTAGTTGTTGCTCAGGCACACCACTTGTTTGCGCGGACCACCCAGAGCCAGGAAGTTTCATTTGCTCCGAGGACTACGAGGGCGGCCGTTGTTCGGCGCCTGGACGATTGGACCTTCATGCGGCCACCCCCATCCCGCTTTGGCTTTACGACCCCGACGCCATGCCAGAAAGCTGATACTTGCTCCCTAGAGTCGACGTTCCGCTTTGGGCGATACTCGTTCTCGACGTGCTACGGGAGGGACCTACTCAAACCGGAGCCCCTCCCGCCGCCTCCGCCCTCTTCGATCATCCAGGCGGCCACCAGGTCGACGGGATCCGCGGTCTCGGGCAGGCCCGCCGACTTCAAGGCCGGCACCCAGACCTCGGGTAGGAACCAGTCCCGGCGGAGGGCCTGGCCGGCCTCGCTGGTGAACACCAGTGCCCTGCTCCCCCGTGCGGTGAACTCCTCCAGGTGCTTTCTCAGGTCCAGGGCGATCGCCGGCTCGACTACGTAGGTGGGCCGGCAGCGCAGCGCCCGCAGCTGCAGCTCCTGGCCGAAGCGGTTGTCGCCGTCGGCCTCGATGTGGATCCGGCAGCGATCAGGCTGGCAGGCCCGCCGGCGTAGGCCCGCCAGCTCGCTCCAGCCCATGCCCGCCAGGCGAAGCAGACCGGGGATCAGCCGAAAGCGGGCGGGCAGGCGCGTCTCCAGCTTCATGACCGAGTCCAGCTCCAGGAACCACCCGGCATCCGGCAGCGCGTAGGGGTCGATGGCAACGAAGCTGGGCGGCTCCCAGAGCAGCTGGCCGATCTTGCCCACCACCCCGTCGAGCCGGAACAGCCAGGGGTGGCGCTCGCCCCAGGGAACGTGCTCATCGACCTGCGGCGGGGCGGAGGCCAGCACCCGGTCCTGGCGCTGGGTCACGGGCACGACGGAGCCGGCGTCGGGGCTGAGGTTGGCGGTCGGGTCCGAGGGCAGCGGGACTCCTGCGCTCATCGCGCTCATGGGCTTCTCCCTGAGGGGTTTGGAGGAGCCCGAAGCCCCCGGAGAGCGGCCGGCCGAAACCGGATACGCTGTCCGGGTGGTTCAGGCTCCTGGCTTGGGACCTGCCACTACGCTTCAGAAAGGTCCGCCCTGGCCGGCGGGCCTTTTTTCGTCCCGTCCGGATTCTCGATAGGTCCTCCTTTCCGCCAGGCTCCAGCAGGTTCTGGCAGAGTACCCACAGAAAAACTCCGTGTCAACGGGGTTTCTGCGAGTCGCAGTGCCACACTGCCATCTGACATGCTGTGCGCAGTTCAACGGGGAGGAGCGATGGGAGAGTTATTCGGTCTCGTAGTCCGCCTCAGCCTGAGCGAAGGCGCCGGCCCGGCCTTTGACGCCCTTACGGGGGAGGCGCTGGCCCAGATCCGGATCCAGGAGCCCGGCACCCTCCTGTACGTGGTCAATCGTGTGACCGATGATCCCGAAGCCCGGGTGTTCTTCGAGGTCTATCGGGACAGGGAAGCGTTCGACTATCACGAGGCCCAGCCGTACGTCAGGCGGTTCCTTGTTGACCGTCAGCAGTACCTGACCGGCTTGGAGGTCACGCGCCTCTCGCTGATCGAAGCCAAGGGCATCGAGGCGGGCCAGGGATGACGCCGGTCGAAGAGCTCCCATTCCCGGATCGCGTGGCCGAGCTGCGCCGGAGCCGGGGGCTGACCCAACGCGAACTGGGGGCGGCGCTCCGCCGGTCAGAGAGTTGGGTCTCACAGGTGGAGCGGGGCGTCCAGCCGGTCGAGCGCTTCGCCGTCCTCCAAGCTCTGGCTGACGCCCTGGGCGTTCCGGTGGGCCGGTTACGACCGGACGCTCGTGCCTTGCTCACGGCCGAGGAGGCACCAAGTCGCCCAACTCAGCTCGAGACCCTGCGCCTCGCCCTGACCGGTCATCCAGCGCTGGCATCGTTGTTTGCATCCACGCCGCCATCGGTCCATACGACTGCCGCCTTCCGGGAACAGGTTGACCGGGCCTGGGCGCTGACGCACACCTCCAGGTTCGATGAGCTGGCCCAGCTGCTGGCCCCGTTGCTGCCTGAACTGGAAGTGGCCGCCCGGGCGGCCAAAGCGCCAGTCCGCCGCGCCCTCAGCCAGCTCCTCGCCGTCGCCTACCAGGCTGCCGCCGCCGCCTTCGCCCAGGTCGACGATCCAGAGGCCGCCTGGGTCGCCGCCGACCGCTCCTTGCGTGCCGGGGAGAACTCAGGTGAGCCCCTTCTCGTCATCGCCGGCCATTTCCGCATGGCCCACGCTTTCCTGCGCCTCGACCGTCTTGACCTGGCCCGCCATGTGGCCGACTCGGCCGCCGTCGTCGTTCAACCACTGATCGCCCGGCCCGACTGTGCGCCTGAGGCAATCTCCCTCGCCGGCGCCATCGAACTTGTTCGAGCAGTGATCGCTGCCCGGGACAACAACCGCATGAGCGCTCGGGGTCACATCGACGCCGCCCGGCTTTTGGCCGACCGCCTCGGGGAAGAGCGAAACGACTTCAACACCGAGTTCGGCCCGGCCAATGTCGAGATCCACGCAGTCAGCGTCGCCGCCGACCTTGGCGACGCGGGCGAGGCCCTGGCGGCGGCCTCGGGCCTGGACGTCTCCGCACTTTCGCCCGAGCGGCAAGCTCACTTCCACCTGGACCTTGCTCGCGCCCACACTCAGCGCCGCCATATGGGCGAGGCCACAGCCGAGCTGCTCACCGCCGAGGCACTCAGCCCCGAGCAGGTCCACACCCACGCCCTGGTGCGGGAGACGATCTACGACCTCCTCGCCCTGTCCGGTCGGCGCCCGCCCGACGACCTCCAGGCGTTAGCCCGCCGGTGTGGTGCCGGGCCGTAGCGCGCGTTGACTTGCCGAGCCTGCATTACCCCTCCGCAGCGCTTGCTGACAGCGACAGCCGATCGGCGGCGCTTTATGTCATGCCTCATTTCTATACGTCTTGTGGTCTGGGATAGGTCCGTGGCGCGCAGGTAGCTGGACGGCGACCCGGAGGCCGCCTCCGGCTCGGGGGGTGAGGGTGAGGGTCCCGTCATGGGCCCGGGTGATGCTGTCGACGATGGCCAAGCCGAGGCCGACGCCTGCGTGGCCGTTGTGGACGCGTTCGCTGCCGCGCTGGAACGGCTCGACGAGGGTGCGAACCATCTGGGGCGTGAGCTGATCGCCGGTGTTCTCGACGACGAGAACCACCGTGTCGGCATGGAATCTGGTCGTGACCCACAGGGTGCCCCCTCCAGGCAGGTTGTGGGCGATGGCGTTTTGCACCAGATTCGTGGCGAGCTGCAGCAGGAGCGCTTCTGAGCCGACCGCCGGGGCCGGGTCGCCAGAGGTTTCGATGGTGACGCCACGCTTTTCTGCGAGAGGCAGGAGCGTCTCGGTGGCTTCTTCAGCGATGAGGGAAAGATCGACTGGTTCGGGGGTGAAGGACCGCTGATCGGCGCGGCTGAGCAGGAGCAGCGCTTCGGTGAGCTCGATCGCCCGGGTGTTGACGACCTGCAGGCGGTCGACGAGTCCGGCCGGGTCGCGGCCAGGGTCCTTGCGGGCCACTTCGAGAAGGGTCTGGGTGATCGATAGCGGGGTGCGCAGCTCATGGGAGGCGTTGGCCGCGAAGCGGCGCTGTTCGGCGTTGTGCGCTTCCAGCCGGGCGAGCATGGTGTCGAAGGCGTCGGCCAGTTCGCGGAACTCGTCCCGGCGGCCCGGCAGCCGGATCCGGTGGGACAGCGACCCGGTCGCGGCGGTGCGGGCGGCGGCGGTGACCCGGCTCAGCGGGGCGAGCATCCGCCCGGCCAGCAGCCACCCGCCCAGCAGACCGAAGACCAGCAACAGGGCCAGCACCGCGGCCGCCCTCGGGGCGAAAATCCGCAGGAGGTTGGAACGGACGGGGAAGGGTCCGTGGATGGGGGTGATGATCAGCGCTCGCACAGGTACGTAACGCAGCAGGAACAGCCACACGGCTCCGAGCAGTAACACCCCGGCGAGCGTGAGGAACCCGGCGTAGCTGAGAGTCAGTCTGAGGCGGACACTCAACCCGGGGGTTCTATTCACGGTCTTCTCCTTCACGGCCGCCGTCTTCACGGCCCCCGTCCGGTTCGGTTTTGATCCGGTAGCCGGCGCCGGCCACGGTGGCGATGACCGGCGGTTCCCCGAGGCGTTTGCGCAGTGCGGAGACGGTGATTCGCACAGCGTTGGTGAACGGGTCGGCGCTCTCGTCCCATGCCCGCGCCAGCAGGTCTTCAGCGCTGACGACCCCGCCCTCGGCGGCAACGAGGACCTCGAGCACGGCGAACTGTTTCCGGGTCAGCGGAACGTAACGACCGTCGCGGTAAACCTCGCGGCGGAACGGGTCCACACGCAGGCCGGCGATCTCCCGTACCGGAGGCCGGTGCCGGCCGCGCCGCCGGTCCAGCGCCCTGAGGCGGAGGACGAGCTCTCGCAGCTCGAACGGCTTGGTGAGGTAGTCATCAGCTCCGAGCTGGAACCCGGAGGCCTTGTCGTCGAGCCGGTCGGCAGCGGTGAGCATGAGGATAGGCATGCCGCTGCCGGAGGCGACGATACATTTGGCGATCTCGTCGCCGGAAGGTCCGGGTATGTCGCGGTCGAGGACGACGATGTCGTAGGCGTTGACGCTCAGCAGGCCGAGCGCGGTGTCACCGTCGCCGGCGGTGTCCGCGGCGATCGCTTCCAGGCGCAGGCCGTCGCGGATGGCTTCCGCCAGGTAGGGCTCGTCTTCGACGATCAGCACACGCACACTCACGGGATGCTACGACCCGGGACATATCGTCGCTGTATCCGAAACCGCATACGTTCTGGCAACACGCCGCGGTTTTGACTTGGCGCCGTGACCTACAGCCGACCGACACAATCCCAAGCCGGCCGCCGAGCCGTGTTGCTCCAGCGCCGGCCGTCGCCGCGTTTGTCGCCGTCTTCGCTGACCGGCAGGAAACTGCGGCCGCTGGCCGTTTTCGCCCTGGCCGCCTTGATCGGGGCGGGCTGCTCGAGCTCACCCGCCGCCAGCACGCCGGCAGCTGTCGCCCCGGTCTCCAACGTGTCGCAGGAGGTGAAGTTCTCCCAGTGCATGCGCTCGAACGGGGTCAGCGACTTCCCGGACCCGAGCGCGTCAGGCCAGCTCACTATCGATGCGATCGCGAACGGCTCGGGGGTGGACATCAACAGCGCCGCGTTCCAGCAGGCCCTCAGCGCATGCAAGGCCTTGGAGCCGGCGGGGTTCACGGGCGCCCCTCGGAGCGCCCAGCAGCAGGAGGCGGCCCTCAAGTTCGCCCAGTGCGTACGCGACAACGGGGTGCCGGACTTCCCTGATCCCGCCCCCGACAGCCCGCTGATCGACACGAATCTGATTCCGTCTGCGAATACACCGGACGGGCGGAGCGCTCTCCACGCCGCGATGCAGAACTGCAGCAGCTTCTCAGCGGCGGCCGGGGTGACGGGGGGCAGATGAAACGGAAAACCTGGATGCTGGCCGGAGCGGTCGTCGTAGCTGCCGCCACCGCCGTCACGGCCGTGGCGGCCGCCACGCCCGGCACCAGGCATGCGGCGGTGGCCTCCGCAGCCGCGCCGGCGAACACCGCCACAGTGACACAAGGAAAGCTCAGCGCCACGGTCTCCGTGGCGGGAACCCTCACCTACCGGGCCCGACCGGACGGCTCGCCGTACTCGGTGGTCAACCAGGGCTCCGGGATATACACCGAGCTGCCCACCGCCGGCCAGGCGGTCTCGCAGGGCCAGGCGCTCTACTGGGTGAACGACAGCCCGGTGGTGCTGCTCTACGGCCCGACACCCGCCTATCGGACCCTGTCGTCGGGGGCGGCCGGCGCAGACGTGACCGAGCTCAACGCCGACCTGGTCGCACTCGGCTACGCCACCTCCGCTCAGCTCAGCCCGACCTCCGACTCTTTCGGGTCGGCCACCACCGCCGCGCTGGAGAAACTCCAAGCCGCTCTGGGGGAGAACCCGACCGGCACACTGACCCTAGGTCAGGCGCTGTTCGAACCCGTCGCCCTGCGGGTCACCGCACTGTCCGCCCAACCCGGCGGCAGCGCCCAGCCCGGCCAGAGCGTGATGGCGGGCACCTCGACCACCCGCCAGGTGCAGGTGGCCTTGGACGCGGCGCAGCAAACCGACGTGGCCGTCGGGGACGACGTGACCATCACCCTTCCAGACAACCGGACCACCCCAGGGATCGTCACCTCGGTCGGGACGGTGGCCACCTGCCCGGCAAGCTCCGGCTCCGGGCCGAGCCCCAGCTCCGCCGCGCCGGGAACCGACAGCTGCTCTTCGGCCGGCCCGGGCAGCGACTCCGCGCCGACTGTCGCCGTGGCAGTCACCCCATCCGACCCGGCCGCCACCGGCACCTGGGATCAGGCCCCGGTGCAGGTCGGGATCACCACCGCCAGCGTGCCGGAGGCACTGGCAGTGCCCGTCACCGCCCTGCTGGCCCAACCGGGCGGCGGGTACATCGTCGAAGTCGTCGGCGCTGGCGGGACCCACCATCTGGTGGCGGTCGGGCTCGGCCTGTTCGACGACGCTGCCGGGCTGGTACAGGTCACTGGCCCGGGCCTCGCCGCCGGCCAGAAGGTGGTGGTTCCGGCCACATGACCGACACCATGCGACCCACACCCGGCAACGTCGCCGGTGCCCAGAACGGCTCCCCCACCAGCGGTGCGTGGGTTCCGGTGCTCGAGGTCGACGAGCTGACCAAGAGCTATACGGGTGAGCCGCCCGTCGATGCCCTGCGCGGGGTGAACCTCACCATCGGCGAAGGGGAGCTGGTCGGGATCGTCGGTCCATCCGGGTCAGGCAAGACCACCCTGCTGCAGCTGATGGGAACCCTCGACAGGCCCACCCGCGGCCGGGTACGGATCACCGGGTTGGACGTCGCCGCCATGGCCGACGACGACCTGTCCTACCTGCGGGCCACCCGGATCGGGTTCATCTTCCAGCAGTTCTTCCTGGCCGAGCACGACAGCGTGGTCGACAACGTAGCTGACGGGCTCCTCTACTCCGGCGTCCCCCTCAAGCAGCGCCGTCAACGGGCTGTCGACGCGTTGGGTCTGGTTGGCCTGGCGGAACGCGCCCACGCCCGGCCTACCCAGCTATCCGGCGGGCAACGCCAACGGGTATCCATCGCCAGAGCGCTGGTGGGCCAGCCGGCCATCGTGCTCGCCGACGAGCCGACGGGGAACCTCGACCAGGCCACCGGGCAATCCATCCTGGCCCTGATCGACCAGCTCCACGAGGCCGGCTCAACCATCGTGGTCATCACCCACGACCAGGCGATCGCCGAGCGCATGCCCCGCAAGATCGAGATCCTCGACGGCCAGGTCGTCGCTGACACCGGCCCCGCCGCGGCCGCCGACCGGAGGCTGCGCCCATCCGACCCATCGGCCCATCCTTCTGGATCAGGAGGCGGGTCTGCGCGGCCCCCCGGCAACAACCCGCCATGACCGGCGCCCTTGGTCCCGGACGGCTCCACGTCGCCGACATGGCCCGCCTCTCGAGCGTGGGGCTGCGCACCCGGAAGCTGCGGGCCGGGCTGTCCGCTATCGGAATCGCCATCGGCGTGGCCGCCATCGTCGCCGTCCTCGGACTATCCGCCTCGGCCCAGGCCGGCCTGCTCAACGAGATCAACCAGCTCGGCACCAACCTGCTCACCGTCACCAACGGGCAGAGCTTCACGGGCGGCACCGTAGAACTGCCCACCACTGCCCCAGCCATGATCGGCCGGATCAGCGGTGTCCAGCAGGTGCAGACCATCGGGACGGTCAGCGCCGCCCACGCCTACCGCAACCCGTACATTCCCCCGGCGGCCACCGGCGGCCTGGCCGTCCAAGCCGCCACCCTCGGCCTGCTCCCCGTAGTCGCCACCACCGTCGCCCAAGGCCACTACCTCAACGCGGCCACCGCCCAGGAACCGGTCGCCGTGCTCGGCTCCGGCGCCGCCCAACGGCTCGGCATCGACCGGATCTGGCCGGGCGAACGGATCTGGACCGGCCAGCAATGGCTGTACATCGTCGGCATCCTCAAACCGGCCGTGCTAGTCCCCGCCATCGACTCCTCGGTCCTGGGCGGCTACCCCGCGGCGGAGAAGTACCTGGGCTTCGACGGGCACCCCTCTACCATCTACCTGCGAGCCCAAAACGACAAAGTCAACGCGGTCGACGCCCTCCTGGCCGCCACCGCCAGCCCCGAAAACCCGAGCGGAGTGAACGTCAGCCAACCGTCCGCCGCACTCGTCGCCCAAGCGGATGCCAAAAGCGCCCTCAACGGCCTGTTCTTGGGCCTCGGCGCCGTCGCCCTCCTCGTCGGCGCGGTCGGCGTCGCCAACATCATGGTCATCTCCGTTCTCGAACGCCGCTCCGAGATCGGACTGCGCCGCGCTCTCGGCGCCACCCGCAGGCATATCCGCATCCAGTTCCTCTCCGAAGCCGTCCTGCTCGGACTCCTCGGCGGGGCCGTCGGCGTTGCCCTCGGCATTGCATCCATCACCGTCTACGCCCACACCAAACACTGGGCTACCGTCATCCCGGCCGAAGCCTGGACCGGCGGCCTTGCCGCCTCCCTCATCATCGGCGCGGCCGCCGGCCTCATGCCGGCCCTCCGCGCCGCCCGCCTTTCACCGACCGAGGCTCTGTGGTCGGTCTAGAGATCCCACGCTCCCAAGCCTCGCGGCAACTCTCAACACAGCCGTAGGATCTATCCGAAATAATGTACCGGCCGTCCGACCGGGTAGGAATTCGGCCAGGAGCCCCGTCACGATTTGCCGGCCCATAGCTTACGCATATCAACAACTATCTACGTAACCCTCGTGGACCACTGTCATGATTTCCGGCGTAATCCGCCTGGAATCAGGACAGTGGAACTTGCCCCGCGCGGCGGGGCAGGCCGTCGCCGTCTGCCATATGGGCGCACATGCGCTAGGTGCCGCCGCTCGGCCGCCTCTTTGTTCAACTCCCTCATCCGGGGTTCCCGGTCCTGCCACTTCTCCCCTGTCGTGTAGGCCGTGACCATCCCGATGAGGGCAGCGCTGATCGCCGCCATCAGCCCGGCCGCACCGCCACCGCCTGGAGTCGGGGTCCGATCGGCAAGCTCCACCAGCCAGGCCTCCACGCTTTTCATCATCGCGGGATGCCCCCTATGGCTCGTTCCCGAAGGCCAGGCGGGAGGTGCGCGCCTGCTCCGGACTTTGCCCCCCGCGGGTCCGCGAGCATGGCAGAGTCGCTGGACCCGTCCTCTTCGGGGCGTAGTCTGTACGCACCATTTAGTAAACAGGTTCGGCTGAAGCCCGGGCTATGCCATCATGGCGAAAATCGCTGGTCGTGGAGCTTCGTCAGCTTGTCGCCGAGGCGCTGTCGTGACGGGCCGCTACCTGATGACCGCGGCCACCTCACCGCAGGAGGCGAACCGCTGCTGCGACGTTGCCGTCCTTCCCGTAGGCAGCTTCGAGCAGCACGGCCCACATCTGCCGCTCATCACCGACACCGTAATCGCCTGTGCCATCGCGGAAGCCCTTGCGTCGTCGTACGACCTGCGCCTGCTGGCTCCGGTCACGTTCTCCTGCTCTCACGAACACGCAGCGTTTTCGGGGACCGTCTCCATCAGCCCGACCACCCTTGCGGCGATCGTCACTGATGTGCTCGCCGATGTGGCCCGGTCCGGCGTCGAGCACCTGGTGCTCGTCAACGCTCACGGCGGCAACTACGTCCTCAACAACGTCGCACAGCAGGCCAATGCGACGGGGCGCCACGTTCTGCTGTTCCCCGGTTCCGCCGATTGGAAGGCTGCCCGCACGGTCGCGGGATGTGTGACCAGCACCCATGACGACATGCACGCCGGGGAGGTCGAGACATCCATCCTTCTCCGTGTGGCTCCCGATCTCGTCGGGGAGGGCTGGGCCGAGTGCGACTGGCAAGCCCCAGATCGGCCCTATCTGAACCTTCTTGGTATGCAGGGCTACAGCCCCACGGGGGTCATCGGCTCCCCCTCCCAGGCGAGCCCGGAGAAAGGCCGACGCCTACTGGACGCCTTGGTCGATGCCTTCGATCAGCCTATGAAGCTCCTTCGGTCAGCCGACAACTCTTCGTCCGGCACGACGCCAATCGCCTGAACCAACCCAGAGGGCCCGGGTCTTGGAGGGGGAGAAGCTCTGGAGCGACAAAGATCAGGCCTGGCTCGCCGCAGTGAGCGTCCGGGACATGCACAGGGTCCGGGACAGGCACGGGCGGGTGATCGAGGCGCTCCCCACCGCCCGCAAGCTGTACGGCTGCGCACTGCTGTGAGGGATGGCGGTCAGTTCGATGCAGCTGCGAACGCCTGCAGGAGTGGTGACCCGGCGTACCGGCCTTCTATGAGGTCACCGATACAGGAGAGGAGGGCCTTGGCCAACAACCGCGTGTCCTCGAACATGCGCAACCCGTCGAGCTCGTCGGGGCCATACCAGGCGAAGGGATGCTCCGGCACGCAGGCTGGCTCAGGGTCCTCCACCACCGCTACGTACTGATGATCGATGTGCACGTGCGGTTCGGAGAGGTGGTTGTCCGCGGGAACCTGCTGTTCGATGATCCACCAGGGCAGGGGCACCCGGGCGTGCGTGCTCGGGAATCCCGAGGGCAGCCCTGGCGTGGGCGCCTCCAGGAGTCGCACCCGTAAGCCCGTTTCCTCCTCGACCTCCCGCAATGCAGCCTGGGCCTGGCATTCGTGATCCTCGACATGCCCGCCGGGAGCCATCCAGCGGTCCAGCCTTGGGTGTTCGATCAGCCCGAGCTTCCACTGCCGGACGGGGAAGCAGGCGAAAACCAGGGCACCCGCCGTGGCGTGCTTGGTGACGCCCCTGCGCCGTACCTGGTCCGAGGCCTCACGACGAGGCTGATGCTGGATCTCCGCCCTCCCGCCGTTCCATGCCTGCCCATGACCTGACGGCGAGAGCATCACCAGCCATCCTTCCTGACGACAGCCTGTGAACTCCAGCGGCGAGGGGATGCCCCATGCATTCGCCGCTCCTGAATGACAGGCATGTAATTTGCGCCGCCAGCCTAATGCTCGGCGAAGCTCTCGTTCAAGGACCCCGCCAGCGGTTCGTCCATCCGGCGGCAGTCCAGAGTCCCCAGTCATCGGCCGGCAACCGGGTCGAGAACACGTCGGTACCCAGATTTAGACAGACCCCAGAATGGGTAGACTGCCGGCGTGCCGAAGCCCGGGACCGCTTCCTTGACCACCCTGCTGCTCCGCCAGCACGGTCTGCAGGTCACTCCCCAGCGCCTGGCCGTCCTCCGGGCAGCGTCCGACCGGCCCCACAGCACGGCCGATGACATCGACAAGGCGGTACGGGCCGAGATCGGCGCCATCTCCCGGCAGGCCGTGTACGACGCACTGAACGTCCTCACCGACAAGGGCCTCCTGCGGCGCATCCAGCCCGCCGGGTCGCCCGCCCGCTACGAGAACCGGGTCGGGGACAACCACCACCATCTCATCTGCCGGACCTGCAATTGCATGGTCGACGTCGACTGCGCGGTCGGGGACACCCCGTGCCTGACAGCCGCCGACGACGCTGGATACGAGGTCGACGAGGCCGAGGTCATCTACTGGGGCCGCTGCCCGGACTGCGTCGCCGCGGGCCGCAAACCCGAGCCCCTGCAACCCGCAACCCCCTGACGGCCGTACCTGAAACGCACGCAGCCTATTGAGGAACAGCGCAGTAGGAAACCGCAAGGAAGGAGATCTCGCCGTGGCTGACCGAAGCGAAAGCGAAAACCCTGCAATCCCCGCACTGATGCCGAAACCGGGAGCCCCCCGGACCAACCAGGACTGGTGGCCGGACGCGCTGGACCTCCGGGTGCTCCACCAGAACTCGCCCCTGTCCAATCCGATGGGCGAGGACTACAACTACGCCGAGGCGTTCAAGGGCCTGGATATCGAAGCGCTGAAGCAGGACCTGCTCGACGTGATGACCAGCTCGCAGGACTGGTGGCCGGCCGACTACGGCCACTACGGCCCGCTCTTCATCCGCATGGCCTGGCACGCAGCAGGGACCTACCGGATCGGCGACGGCCGGGGCGGCGGGGGCACCGGCATGCAGCGCTTCGCCCCGCTCAACAGCTGGCCGGACAACGCCAGCCTGGACAAGGCCCGCCGGCTGCTGTGGCCGGTCAAGCAGAAGTACGGCGCCAAGATCTCCTGGGCCGACCTGATCGTCTACACCGGCAACGTCGCACTGGAGTCGATGGGCTTCAAGACCTTCGGCTTCGGGTTCGGCCGCGCCGACGTGTGGGAGCCCGACGAGACCTTTTGGGGCCACGAGGACAGCTGGCTGGGCGACGAGCGCTACCGCGGCGACCGTGAGCTGGCACACCCATTCGGCGCCGTACAGATGGGCTTGATCTACGTGAACCCGGAGGGGCCCAACGGCAACCCGGACCCGCTGGCGGCCGCCAGGGACACCCGGGAAACCTTCGCACGGATGGCGATGAACGATGAGGAGACGGTTGCCCTCATCGTCGGCGGGCACACCTTCGGCAAGACCCATGGCGCCGGCGACCCGTCACTGATCGGCCCCGAACCAGAGGGCGCCCCGATTGAAGAGCAGGGCCTCGGCTGGCACAGCAGCTTCGGGACGGGCAAGGGTGCCGACGCCATCACCAGCGGCCTGGAAGGCGCCTGGACGAAGAACCCCACCCGGTGGGACAACGGTTTCCTGGAGAACCTGTTCGAGTACGAATGGGAGCTGACCTCCAGCCCGGCCGGTGCCAAGCAGTGGGCGCCCAAAGATCCGTCGGCCCAAGGCACCGTACCCGACGCCTATGACGCGTCCAAGCGGCATGCCCCGATGATGCTGACGACGGACCTGGGCCTGCTGCAGGACCCGATCTACGCCCCCATCGTGAGGCGTTTCTACGAGAACCCGGCCGAGCTGGCCGACGCCTTCGCCCGGGCCTGGTTCAAGCTGACCCACCGCGACATGGGCCCGGTCAGCCGGTACCTCGGCCCGCTGGTCCCTTCCGAGCCGCTGATCTGGCAGGACCCGGTCCCCGCGGTCGACCACAAGCTGATCGACGACGCCGACGCCGCCGGCCTGAAGGCCAAGATCCTGGCCTCCGGCCTGTCGATCTCGCAGCTGGCGTCGACCGCCTGGGCTGCCGCGTCGAGTTTCCGCGGCACCGACAAGCGGGGCGGGGCAAACGGGGCACGGATCCGGCTGGCACCGCAGAAGGACTGGGAAGCCAACGACCCGGCCAGCCTGGCAGCGGTGCTGCCGGTCCTGGAGGGGATCCAGCAGGAGTTCAACCGCTCGCAGACCGGGGCCAAGTTGGTCTCGCTGGCCGACGTGATCGTGCTCGGAGGCTGCGCAGCGGTCGAGCAGGCGGCCAAGAATGCCGGTGAGGCCGTCACCGTGCCGTTCTCCCCGGGCCGCACCGACGCCTCCCAGGCCCAGACCGATGTCGACTCCTTCGCCGTGCTCGAGTCGTTCGCCGACGGGTTCCGCAACTACCTGCGGGCCGGGCACAAGGTGAAGCCGGAGCATCTGCTCGTGGAGAAGGCCGACCTGTTGACCCTGACCGCGCCGGAGATGACCGCGCTCGTCGGCGGCATGCGGGCGCTGGGCACCAATGCCGGCGGCTCGGCGCACGGCGTCTTCACCGACCGGCCAGGGGCATTGACCAACGACTTCTTCGTCAACGTGCTCGACATGGGCAACGAATGGAAGGCGTCGGCAGACTCGGAGGGCGTCTACGAGGTGCGCGACCGGGCGACCGGCAACGTGAAATGGACGGCGACCGCGGTCGACCTCGTCTTTGGTTCGAATTCCCAGCTCCGGGCCATCTCCGAGGTCTACGGGGCTGCCGACGGCCAGGCGAAGCTCGCCCGGGACTTCGCCGCCGCCTGGGGCAAGGTCATGAACCTCGACCGGTTCGACCTCGCCTAGCCGAGAGCCTTCGCTGGCGTAGCGGCTCCGGCTCTGGCCGTGGGCCGCTACGCCACCCAGGCCGCTACGCCACCCAGGCCTGCTCCAGCGCCTCCAGCAGGTGCGCCGGGGATCGCGCCCCGGACACGCCGAACGTGCGGTTGAGCACGAAGAACGGCACCCCGTGGATGCCGATCGCCCGGGCCAGATCGATGTCCGCCCGCACCGCATCGGCGTACCGGTCGGACGCCAGGACCGAAGCCACCGCTGCCTCGTCGAGGCCCGCCTCCACCGCCATCC
>DAIQBQ010000031.1:0-14938 GCA_036781065.1 Actinomycetota bacterium | reverse complement strand
ACCTGCCGAGCGGTGATCACCACCAGCACCACGGTGGCCACGGCCACCACCGCGCCGCCCGCCGCCGGCACGATCACTCCCCAATGAACGCCGTCGCCGCCGCCGGCGAGGAACATCGGAGCGAAAAGTAGCGCTAAGCCGACGGGGTTCTGGGTCACGTTAAGTGACCAATGTCGCCGCGCAGCTCGGCCCGGGCGCGATCCCTGACAGCAGGGCTCAGTTGCTCGACGAGGACGTTGATGTCCTGTCTCCTCGCCTCCCGATCCTCGGGCGCAACCTCCTGACCAGCCTTGGCGGCCTCCCTCATGCGAGCTTGTGCGCCCATCCACGTCAGCAGGTTGCTCCGAACGGCTACGGCTTCACTGCGGTAGGCGTCGAACCGTGCTCGCACTTCCGGGCTTCCGAAGGCGTCGAGCCTTGCAGCAATCTCTTCGAGATCCTCCTCTGATACACCCGGGGGAGGCGTGAACTCCGGCGGGGGGCCATTCCAGCGGAATCCCTGCGCCCGAGAGTGCCGGTCCCAGGACTGAAGGTGATTGTCGGTTGCAATGACCGCGTGCACGAGCGGGACATACGCCTCAGCAAGGCGAGTCTGCTGCCGCTCATCGGCAGCCATCTGCCGCTCATGCTCCTGGGTCTGGCACGCTAGCTGCCGGGTCTCCCGCAACCCCCGCAATGTGGCAGCGACCCCCGCCGATGCCCCAGCCAGGACCACCAGGGCGCCCAACACTTGGACGGCAGTGGTCCGCACGTAACTCTGCGCCTGGAGTCGTTCGGATGCGGTGAGGCATTTGCCCGCGAGCTGCGTCGCCTGATCGCTGATGGCACACCCCTGAACCATCCATTCGGGCAGGAAGAAGAACGCGACCACGAGGGCGGCGACGCCAAATGCGCCAACGCCGATCCACCACCACTTTCCGTTAGCCCACCAGCTTCCCGTGCCGCGGGCAGCTACTGCGTTCTGGCTCACGTTAATCGACCTTACCGTGACCCAGAACCCGGGCCTGGGATTTGCGGTCGGCGATGATCCGGAGCGCTGTAGGTCACCGACATGATCCACTTCGCCGACGTCTAGGAGCTGACCGAGCAACGCTTCGCCGGCGCCCGACGCTTCGCCGCCTATCTCGGCGCGCGATTGAAGCGCGGCGGCCCTCGGCCAGAACCTCGGGCCAGCACGCCAGCGGCGGGCGGTCGGCGGATGCGCCCCGGCCGAGTCTCGGCGAGCACCCCGGCCACGCCAGCGGTCCGCTCCGATGCAGTCTAGTGCGCGACCAGATGCCGTCAGGCCGCCCACCGTTTCGGCAAGGCCCGGGCGCTACGCGCGCCGGCGCTGGAGATGGCCCTGAAGAGCCGGGCGCTCCCAAGGTCGCCCCGCTGTCGAAGTGGCGCCGCTTGTCCGCTGGGCGTCCTCGGTGTCCCGGGTCCACCTGGACGGCGATCGCCAGGTCCTTCGGGGGGGCGAGGAGTAGGTGGGGCAGGCCACGCCTCCTCGCCCCCGGGGAAGTAGTTAGATCACTCAGCCGCGTCTGGGCCCAACCCCATGACCTCCCGGAGGATGCGAACCGCAGCCCGCCGGGCTGGGAAACTGTTTCGCGTCCCGAGCCCCTCGGCGAGGGTTCCGGTGGGGGCCACGACACCGGCTTTGGTCCACAGCGAGTTGTCCCAGGAGAACAGATCCTGGTTCCCATCGACGGCAAGAGCTTTGAAGGCGACGTCAGGATCGACGTGGTCGGTGTACATAGCAGACATCGCGCCGACGAGGCCGTAGATGATGACCGCGCTGGAGGCGATGTTGTCCTTCCGCTGCTTCTGGCGGGCCGGTGTTGAGAGCTTGCCGAACTCGGGGCGGACATTCACCAGCGAGTTCCAGGCGCTGATCAACCAGCTCGACTGCGCACCGACATCGGCAGCGGTGACCGGGCCACCCTTCCAGGATGTCTCGATCGCCTTGGCGATGGTGTTATAGGCCGTCAGCTTGTGCGAGCTGGCAGATACCGAGTTCGAAAGCACCTCGATGTTGTCCTGGCCGAGGTGCTCGCTGCCGGCGACGAGGCGCCTGGCGACCTCCTGCTCCTTGGTCTCCGAATAGGCGTACTTGGCGGTGGAGTCGTTCACCTTGTCGCCGCGGGTGTTGTAGATCGTGGCGACCTTCTTGGCCATCTGGTCGTCGACCAGCCAGATCCGGACCTGGAACCGGGTTGCCAATTTGAAGGTCTGGAGCGGGTTGTCGGCCGCGGCGAGGATCGCTTTGATCCGTGACAGGGAGTCAACCGCACAATCGAGGACACCCTCCTCGATGATTAGGTTGGTTTGCCCAGTCTCGTCGTCAAACTCGGGATGGAACTTGGATTTCGTTGGGTCAAGCCGGACTGAGATGTTTCCAATGATCGCGTCGTTGTTCAGCAACTCACCGGTCCACTTGTTTACCTTCGTCTTTGTCCGTCCCGACAGCTTCTCCTGATTGTGGGCAGGCCGGATGTTGCCGGTGAGGCTGAGCAAGTCCTTCTGGTGCAGGTCGACGAGGTAACCCCCCGTCATCTGGCATTCGAAGTGAACGCCACCAGCGTCATCGACCTCCGCAACGTTCATGATCACCATCGGATGGGTGGATACCTCCTGTGCCTCCGCTACTGGCATCTCGCACTTTCTCCCTTCCCTGCTCGTAGGCCGCCCTCGATGACGTCCGTCTAGGGACCATGGTACGTGGCCTACGTGTATACGTCAACTCATACGTGGCGCGAGCAGCAGCCACGTGTCATCTCGGCAGGGAGAGCTGTGCCGTTGAGTCCGAGTTTCGTCCGCCGTCGCCGAGCTGGAGCTGGCGCAGTGGCCCGATGACCAGGGCCTACGCCAGGGTCGACGGCGAGTACCTGGGTGAGTGCGCCTGTGGGTGCGGCAGCGTTTTGTTCGAGCGGCTGTACCTGCGCGCCCCGGATGAGGTCGCCTTCCGCACCCGGCCCCGCTTCGCCCCCAATCACAGCCTGCGGGTTCACCACTGCGACCGCACCGGGGCGCCGACCTTTCCGGTGGCGCAGGCCCGTGCGGCGATGTTGCTCCCCGTCGGGGGCGAGGTGCACGCCACGATCCCGCGCCGGCGGCGGGAACTCGGCCTGAGCGTCGCTGAGATGAAGGACCTCCTTGGCTACGTGGGGGCAGCGTGGACAGCGTGCCCCCCTCGCCAGCGCCCAGCTTGATCAGGTCCGATCGCCGCTAGCGCTAGCTAGCTAAGCTAGCTAGCAAGTAGCGACCGGCAGCGGTGCGCCGGTGCGGGAGCCGGCCCTCCCTCGCCCACCGGGTGATGGTGTGTCGGGCAACCACAAGGAGACGAGCGGCCTCGGCCGAGCTGAGCCAGACCTCCTCCTCGTTGCCCTCAGACGCCACACCTGCATCCACTCCGCCCCCCAGGTTGGGTCAGGATCTCGTCAGGATCTCTCCAGGATCTCTATCAGTTTGGCGAGTTGGAGCTTCTTGCCGTTGCCAGCGCGTGTCTTTCCCTTACGCCACTCGACGGTCGCTTGGCCGATCCGGAGGTGGCCGATGTGCCTCCCGTCGTTGTCGGCGATCGTCAGCGTCACCCCGTTGTTGCCCAGCTCGATCGTCACGTCGTCCATAGCGAGCTTTACCTGCATGGCCCCTCACGTTCTCCTTTCCGCGACGTCGAGGCGTCCCGCCTTCAGCTTCACGCTCCCCGGGCGTACTCCCGGACTTCGACCTCCACGCCGCTGCGCGCCGAGGCCTCGACGGCCTCCAGGAGGGCGGTGGTCACGTCATCAGCCAGGTACTCCTCGCCGCAGTTGTCGCACACCTCGGCCGGGACGGCCTTGAACACCATCGTCAACGGGCCCCGGGCAAGGGCCACCGTCGCCACACCCGAGCGGGTCTCACCCTGCTTGCGGATCACACACTTCATGGCTCCTCCTCGACCGGAAGTCGGAGTCCAGATCGCCGTATCGGGCTCGTAGGCGGTGATGACCACGGTAATTTCCTCGGCGTCGTTATCGGCGGCCACAACGTGCACCGCCCGGTCGTTCACCCACCCGAGCACCAGACGGCTGGCAAAGGGCGTGTCGTCGGGGTACTGCGCGATCAACTCGCCCTCCTCCAGGACGACCCGGACTGTGCGTGCGTCGATGCCCCGCTCAGCCATGCGCTGGAACCACATGGACCCGGAAGACGAGCCGTGGGTAGGTCACAGCCATTCCCCGCCGCTCGCCTGCCAGCAGGACGAGCAGAGTTGCTGACCGCCGGCACCGGGGGTCAGCTCGCGCCACCCCCGGCAGCGCGGGAACCTGGGGGCCTCGACCACGAACCCGACGGCAGCCACCACGGCGAAGAGCGCCGCCATCACAAACAGCGAGGCCCAGCGCAGTCCTACCGTGACCCAGGATCGAGGCCCGCATTTCCCCTCACCCCGCGCCGGCGCCTGTCAGCCTGTGAAGCCTCTCGGTGGGCTCAGTGATGCCTCGGCGACTAAAGTCCGCCACCAGTTCCCGGTGCGCCCTTAGGTCCGCCTCGGTTATCTGCCCGAGCGGGACCCAGTCAGTCGGCCCCGCCGCCTCGCGAACTAGAACCTCGACCTGCCACTCCTCGCCAATGGCCTTGCCGAATTTCAGTTGCGCACCCTGCCGGGACATCCCATAGACCGCACCGACCTGCTCCCAGCTCATGCCGGCCTTTCGGGCGTCAGCTATCACATGGTCCTCGGCGACCCGAAACCACAGTGAGAGGTAGTGGATGCCGCGCACCCAGGCTCGGGGGTTCGGGTCGTCCAGCCGGTCCGCAACCCGCGGGCCCACGGCGTCAAGTTCACGCCGCAGCCATTCGCCCCGGCGGCCGAGTTCGACCACGAGGGGCGTGTCGACCTCCTCCCCCGTGGGCGCCGACCGGCCGGTGGTCGCCGCCCACGGCTCGATATCCGACCAGTCCCAGGCCGGCTGGCCGCTCACCGTCCACCTCGGGGCTGGCAGGAGCTGGCGGTAATGCCACATGGCCGCGGTCTGGCGGCGGACCTCCAACCGCTCGGCGATCTCCTTGAGGCCCACCGGGTCTGCCATGGTCTCCTCCTCCCTGATACGATGGCGGTGATCAGGGCTAGTGGCGCTGGGGGAAGCCTTCCGGGCTTCCCCTTCGTTTTTGGCGGTGGACCCGGGGAATCGAACCCCCGCCACGTCGCTTGATCAGGGCTAGTGGCGCACCCAGCCGGGCCCGTCCCGCCCAGCACCTCGCGCTTCGGAACATCCTCATTACAGAGCCTCGCTCTACAGTTTGTCAAGGCCAGGCGTTCGACTCCTTCGCAGTGGGCTCACCCAGGGTTTCGTCCGGCCGTCGTCGAGCTGGAGCTGGCGGGCAGCGGCGCCGTCCCGGGAAGCCGAACGCCCGAGCGGCGTTCGCCGAGGTCGCCGCAGCGATCGATTCGACCGGAACGTCCCGTGCCTGGGCCACCGCAGTTCCGACGAACGGAACGAACGCTGGCTCGTTCGGCTTCCCCCGATGTGGGACCGGGGCCAGGAAGGGCGAGTCGGTCTCGACGAGCAGCCGCTCGGGGGTCACCGCTGCAGCTGCCTCCCGCAGAGTCCCGGCATTCTTGTACGAGATATTGCCAGCAAACGACACGTAGCCCCCCAACTCGAGTCCGCGGCGTGCCTGGTCGGCAGTTCCCGAGAAGCAGTGGAACACCAGCCGTTCCGGCGGGCCGGACTCCTCGAGGATGGCGAAGACCTCCTCGATGGCGTCCCGCATATGGATGACGACCGTCTTGCCCAGGGTCCGGGCGAGGGCCAGCTGGCGGCGGAACGCCTCCCGCTGCACCTCTCTCGGCGATAGGTCGCGGTAGTAGTCGAGCCCGATCTCGCCGATCGCCATCACCTTGGGCAGGCAGGCAAGGGCCATCAGCTCGGCGAAGGCCCGGTCGTCCAGCGTGGCGGCGTCGTGCGGGTGGACCCCGACCGCCGCCCAAACGCCGGCATGCTCCCCGGCGATCTCCGCCGCCGCCCGGCTGGAGGCGAGGTCGGTGCCGATCGTCACCATGGCGCCCACCCCGGCCGCCCGGGCGCGAGCGATGGTCGCCGGGATGGCGGCCGGGTCGTCCTCGCCGATGGTGTCGAGGTGGCAGTGGGCGTCAACCCAGTGCCCGGCAGCCCCCAGCCCCGGCGCCGCCCCGTCCCCGGGAAGGGTGCTCAGCCCGGCCCCCCGGGAAGGGTGCTCAGGCCGACTCCCCGGCCGCCGCTCAGGCCGGTCCCTGGGCCGCCGCTCAGGCCGACTCCCCGGCCGCCGCTCAGGCCGACTCCCCGGCCGCCGCATCGATGCGGGGGAAGATCGGCTGACCGCGCTGCACCTGGGTCCCGGGGGCCAGGTCGCCCCAGACGGCCGCCGCGGCGAGGGGCCGCTCCTCGACCTCGTGCACACCGAGCTGTTCCCGGATCCGCCGGCTCGCCGATGGCATCGCCGGGGAGAACAGCACCGAGGCCACCCGGATCGCCTCGCACACCGAGTAGAGCACCGTGGCCAGCCGCTCCCGCTGCTCGGGGTCCTTGGCCAGCTTCCATGGGGCCGCCTCGTTGATGTACAGGTTGGTCGCCCGCACCAGCGCCATCGCCGACTCCATCGCCCCGCCCAGGTCCAGCGTCTCCACCCCGCGGCCCAGCCCGGCCGCCGCCTCGGCCGCCGCTGCGGCCAGCCCGTCCTCGGCCGCGGTGGACTCGCCGGGCACCGGCACCGACCCCTCGAAGTAGTTGGTCACCATCGCCAGCGCCCGGCTGACCAGGTTGCCCAGGTCGTTGGCCAGGTCGGCGTTGTACCGGGTGACCATTGCCTCCCAGGAAAAGGCCCCGTCGCTGCCGAAGCTGCCCTCGCGGAGGAAGTGGTAGCGGTAGCCGTCGGAGCCGAAGGTGTCGATCAAGGTGTGGGGCGAGATCCCGGTCAGGTTGGTCTTCGACATCTTCTTGCCGCCGACCGTCAGGAACCCGTGGGCGAAGACGTGCCGGGGCAGCGGGAGGCCGGCCGCCAGCAGCAGGGCAGGCCAGATCACCGCGTGGTGGCGCAGGATGTCCTTGCCGATGAAGTGGTAGTTGGCGGGCCAGATCCGGGCGAACCGCTCCGGGTCCGAGCCGTAGCCGACTGCCGTGATGTAGTTCTGCAGGGCGTCGACCCAGACGTACATCACATGCGCCGGGTCCCACGGGATCGGGACGCCCCAGGAGAACGAGGTCCGGCTTATCGACAGGTCCTGCAGCCCGCCCCGGACCAGGCTGACCACTTCGTTCCGCCGGCTTTCTGGCTGGACGAAGTCCGGCTGGGCGCGGTACAGCTCCAGCAGCCGGTCCCGGTAGGCCGACAGCCGGAAGAAGTAGTTCTTCTCCTTCAGCATCTCGACCGGGCGCTCGTGGATCGGGCAGCAGCCGTCGACCAGGTCCGACGGCTGGTAGAAGGTCTCGCAGGCGACGCAGTACGGCCCCTCGTACTCGCCGAGGTACACGTCGCCCTGGTCGTGCAACTGCTGGGCCAGCCGCTGCACCGGGCCGCTGTGGCGCGGCTCGGTGGTGCGGATGAAGTCGTCGTAGGAGATCTCGAGCCGGGCCCAGACCTCCTTCCACCGCGGGACGACCTGGTCGGCCCACGCCTGCGGCGAGATCCCGCGGGCCGCGGCGGCCTGGCCGACCTTCTCGCCGTGCTCGTCGGTGCCGGTCAGGAACCAGACCCGCTCGCCGGCCAGCCGGTGGTAGCGGGCGACGAAGTCGGCGGACACCGTGGTGTAGGCATGTCCGATGTGGGGAACATCGTTGACGTAGTAGATCGGCGTCGTGATGTAGAAGGTGTCTTTGGTCTGGTGGTCCATGGCGCGCTCTTCAGGTAGGTGCCGGCCCTGCTCCCGCTCCGGGTAGTCGCCCTGGAAGCTGGGCGGGGAATGAGGGATATTATCGCTCGGGGATCATCGCCAATCGGGGGAGCCGCGCCGTAGCCGGGCGTGCCAAATCGCAAGGCGCCGCATGGGGCAGTCATGAGAACCACGGGAATGGCACGGAAAGTCGACAACCTGGGCCGGGTTGTGCTGCCTTCCGAGATGCGCAAGTCCTTCGGGATACGGGAGGGTGACTTCCTCGATATCTCCGTGGAGGACGACCGCATCATCCTGGCCAAGCGCGAGGCAGCTTGCGTCTTCTGTCGTTCCCGGGACGACCTGAAGGAGTTCCGGGGCCGCCTGGTGTGCGCCACCTGCATCACCGAGCTTGCCGGCGGTGGCGAGGATCGCTCCAGCTGGGACCTGTTCACCGAGCCGGACTGAGCCCGCCTGCTCAGCCCTCAACCAGCCCTTCGTAGACCTCCCGTTTGGCCACGCCGAAGCGCCGCGCGGCCTCGCTGGCCGCCGCCCCCTTGGCGGCACCGGCCTCGACCGATTCCCGGGCCGCCGCCAGCGCCCGCCGCAGGTCGCCCCGGCCGGGGACCGCTCCCTCGACGACCACCGTGATCTCGCCCCGGACCGGTCCGCTCCCGAAGGCCTCCGCCAGTTCCGGCAGCGACCCCCGGACGACTTCCTCGTGCAGCTTGGTCAGCTCCCGGGCGACCGCCGCCCGGCGGGGGCCGAACACCTCCGCCATCGCCCCCAGCGTCTCCGCCAGCCGCCCGGGAGCCTCGAAGAAGACCAGGGTGCGGTCGTCGCCGGCGATGGCCTGCAGCCGGCGGGAGCGGTCGCCGGGCTTGCGGGGCAGGAAGCCCTCGAAGGCGAACCGGGCCGGGGGCAGACCGGAGGCGACCAGGGCGGTCAGCACCGCCGAGGGGCCCGGGACGACCTCGACCGGCACCCCCACTTCCCGGCACGCCGACACCAGGTGGTAGCCGGGGTCGGAGACCGATGGCATCCCGGCGTCGGTGACCAGGGCTACCCGGCGCCCGCCCTGCAACTGCTCCATCAGCTCGGGCAGCCGGGAGCGCTCGTTGGCGTCGTGGTAGGAGACGGTGCGGGCGTGGATCCCGTGGGCGGCGAGCAGCTTGGCGGCGCGGCGAGTGTCCTCCGCGGCCACCAGGTCGACCTCGCCGAGCACCCGGAGCAGGCGCAGCGTCACGTCCTCCAGGTTGCCGATCGGCGTAGCGCAGACATAGAGCCGGCCGGTCACGCCGGACCCCAGCCCTCGACCCGCTGCAAGCTTGTCCCCGGGGTGATGCCGAGGCGTTGCGCCTCCCCGGCAGCGAGCTCCAGGATCCACCGGGTCTTCAGCATCACGGGGCCGATCCGCCCGGGAGGCATCGTGTCTACCCGCAACACCCGGCCGTCCCTGGCCAGGTAGACCGTGTCGATGGCGAAGCGCATGCCGATCGTATGCACCTCCTTGGTTTTGAGCAGCAGCCCGGTCGCCGGCGGCAGCCCGGCCTGGCCGAGCAGCCCCTGCATCCCGGCCAGCATCCCCTTGGCCTCCAGCAGCCGTACGGGTCGAGACCCCGGCCGGGCCGGGTCGGCTAAGTGCAACTCCAGACTCCTCCCTGACGTCCCATGTGCCGAAAGAACCGGTGGGCGGCATGCTGAGAACGCCCGTGGAAAGCACGCGAAAGCTGGGAAAGCATGGCACGAGAGCTGTTCCGCCGGGCCCGGCCGGCCGCTCAACAAGGGGCCAATCCGGACCAATCCGAGCCGTATACTGCCGTTGCAGAAGCAGACCCGGGGGCGCAGCCAGCGATTTCAGAGGGGGTCCAGTCGGCCGACCAGCTTGAGACGTGGCAGGGGCCCCCGTCCGGAGAGCCGCCGCAGCCGGCTCCGCCGCCCCCCGCAGAGGACTTCGCCGGCCCGGGGGGCACCCTCGCCAGCAACCCTGCCTGGTCGCCCCTCGACTGGCTGCTGCTGGCGATCCTGACGATCGGCGGCGGCATCATCCGCTTTGTCCGGCTGTCCTTCCCGAAGGCCTACGTCTTCGACGAGATCTACTACGCCAAAGACGCCTGCCTGTACCTGGCCCACGGGATGCACTTCTGCAAGTCCCCGGGCGTCACCGAGCAGTCCTACGTCCACCCCGAGCTCGGGAAGTGGATCATCGCCGCCGGCGAGGCGATCTGGGGCTACAACTCGTTCGGCTGGCGGATCATGGCGTGCCTGTTCGGCACGGCAATGATCGTGATCGTCTTCCTGATCGGCCGGAAGCTGTTCGGGCGCTGGGGCGGCGTGCTGGCCGGGCTGTTCACGGCGACCGACTTCCTGCTGGTCGTCGAGAGCCGCACCTCGATGCTCGACATTTTCCTCGCTTTCTTCGTTGCCCTGGGCTTCCTGTTCGTCATCTGCGACCACCAGCGGGTGCTGCGCATGCGGGCGGCTGGCGAGGGCAAGCTCGATCTCCACTGGCGGATCGCCGCCGGTATCGCCTTCGGCTGCGCCGCGTCGGTCAAGTGGTCGGGGTTCTACGCCCTGGCCGGTGCCGGGATCCTGCTGCTGGTGTGGAACGTCGGCACCACCTGGAAGCTCCGCATCGACGCCCACGAGGCCGGGCTGCCGCCGCGGTCGCCGCCGCCGGTGCGCGAGCTCAACATGACGATCCTGGCGGTCGGGATTCCGGTGGCGGCGATCTACCTGCTGCAGTACGGGGTGTGGTTCGCCGACAACCGTTGGTCGCTGCCCGCCTGGTGGCACCTGCAGCAGACGATGTACAGCTTCAACATCCATCTCAAGGCGACCCACCCCTACTCGTCGCGGCCGTGGACCTGGCCGTTGATCAAGATCCCGGTGGCCTACTGGTTCGCCAGCTCGAACGCCTGCAAGGTTGCGGCCAACGTCAACCAACCGAGTTGCCGCTACGCCTACATCCTCGCCTTCGGCAACCCGGCGACCTGGTGGCCGGCGATCGCCGCCATGGGCTACATGGCCTTCCGGGCGATCAAGCGCAAGCACGGGCCGGAGCGGTTCCTGCTGGTCGCCGTCCTGTTCCAGTACCTGCCCTGGTTCAAGGCCGCCCGGACCTCGTTCTTCTACTATATGACCCCCATCGTCCCGTTCACCATGCTGGCGCTGACCGGAGCGCTCAGAGACATCGTCCGGGCGACGAAGTTGAGGGTCGTGACCGGGATGGTCTGCGTCTATGTAGCCATCGCCTGCGGTGGGCTGCTCTGGTTCTGGTTCCCGGACCTGATCGGGATCGGGATTCCGCAGACCTGGTGGCACCAGCGCATGTTGTGGCAGGCCTGGATCTGCGGGCACTGCTGACCCCGGACCGCTCCCGTCAGCCCGGGACCACCGTCACCGTCCCCGTCATCGAGGCGTGGATCGAACAGTGGTAGCCCACCGTCCCCGAGGTGGTGAAGGTATGCCGGAACGTGCCCGACGACAGGGTCTGGGAACCGAAGGAGCCGTCGTCAGCGGTCACCGTATGCGGGGTAGCCCCGTCCTCGAAGTCCCACTCCACGGTGGTGCCGGCGGTGACCGTCACCGCGGCCGGGTTGAACGCCAGGTTGCGGATCACGACCACCGTCCCCGCCGGGGCGGACCGGGAACCAGGCTGCGGCGGGGGCCTGGACGCCGAACGCGGGCTGCCGCAGGCCCCCAGCAGGAGGCCGGCGACAGCCAGCGGGGCCAGAAAGGTACTAGCCCGGGAGGTCCACACAGAGGATCGGCTGGAAGACCAGGGTGGGGTTCCCGTTGGAGAGGATCGTTGCTGAGGACCCCATGTGGATATTGAGGTACCAGCCCGACGCCGGAGGGGCGGTCATCACGGCGGTCACCGTCGACGTGCCGCTGGCGTTACCCGAAGCGTCGGCCATCAGGTCGTTCAGCGCGTGCACGACCGGCCCCTGGGCGGTACACGACCCCGAGTGGATGTGGGCGGCGTGGCCAGTGTTCGGGGGCAGCCCCGTGGCGTTCAGGTCGACGGTCAGGGTGTGAGCGGTGGCGTCGTAGCTGTCAGTCGCGGTGGCCGACGGGTGCTGGCCGGGCTGCGGGAGCGCGTGCATCGTGAGGGTGACCGGGCCGGTCTTCGAGGCGACGCCGGCGGTGCTCGTTGCCCCCATGGCGGTCGCCGTCGCGTACGGGGAGGCCGTTCCCATGGGCGTGGCCGTTCCCATGGGCGCGCCCGGGGTCGCCGTGCCAGTCGGCAGGTCGGCGCAGGCGATCGGCGTGAACGATGTCGAGCCCGGGTTGCCCAGTGTGGCGCCCGGCGCCAGGTGGATGTTGAGGTAGCCGCTTGCTGGGATGCCGCCGGCCACGGCGTTGGACTTCACGGTCTCGCTGACCGCCCCGGTGCTGTTGGCGGTGATGTCGGGGAATGGGATCACCGGAGGGTTCACCTGGTTCAGGCAGCTTCCGGTGTGGATGTGCATGGCGTGGGCGCTGCCCGGGGTGAACCCGATCATGTTCACCGACGCGGTGATCACCTTGGTCGTCGGGTCCCAGGTCAGGGTCGCGGTCCCGGTGGGCATCTGCTGGAGCGTCAGCGCGGTGGCCGTTGTGGTGGCGCCCATCGACGCGCCGGGGGTGGCGGCGCCGGTGCTGGAGGGGTGGGCCGACGGTTTCGTCGACGTCGAGCACGCGGCGAGCACCAGGCCCACTACCACCAAAAGCACCAGCTGATGACGCCGCATAGCCCACTCCTTCCGTCGGGGGGCCCAGTCTGAACCCCGCCAGCACGCTCCTGTCAAAGGCGGTATACCCGGCGTGGCGCGAGTTTCAGACCTGGAAACGCGCGGATTTACCCGGCTTTGCCGCAGCTGGGGGCGGGTCTGGGCGAAGGGGGCTTATTGGCCGCGTTTACGGGCGTACTTGCCCGTGAGCTGCGCCTGGCCCAGGACCTTGCCCGACAGGGCGTAGGGCAGATCCTCACGGGGGTCGGCTCGCTCGGTGAGGCCACTGGCCCCAGACAGCGCCAGCAAGGTGAAGATGAACCGGTGGGCTTTGCCGACCGGCGGGCAGGGGCCGGCGTAGTCCACCCGGCCGTAGTCGTTCTTGCCGCCGAAGGCCCCCGCCGGGATCTTGCCCTCCTCCAGCCCGCCAGCGCCGGGATCGAGGCCGATGACGATCCACTGCACGAGTGTCCCGCCTGGCCCGTCGGCGTCCTCGAACAGCAGGACGAGCTCGGCGGTGCCGTCGGGCAGGCCGGACCACTCGAGCGGCGGCGACACGTTGTCGCCGTCGCAGGTGTACTTGATCGGCATCAAGGTGTTGTGGGCGAACGCTGGGCTGGTCAAGGTCAGTGGCATGAAACCGATGCTACCAGCCGCCGAGCTCTATGCCGGGTCTTTGCCCGGCTGGACCTCCGGCCGGCGGGCGTTGCCGGGTGGACCCGCCGGCCGATCAACTAGGTTGTAAGGTACGGATCGATCAGCACCCCCAGCTGCAGTGTCAACATCAGCATCCAGGCCCGGCCCACTGCCGCCAGGGCGGCGGGATCGCCGAGCTCCCCGAAGGTGGCTGCGCCCGCGGGATCGAGGGCGATCGTGTTGAGGGCGGTCATCACCCGCATCTGCACCCACCCCATCAGGGCGATGGTCAGCTGGGGCGGGATCTCGACCGACGGATGGGTCCCCCCGTTGAGGACGTGGGCGTTGGCGACCTTGCGCATGTAGTCACCGAAGCTCCCGTTTTCTTCAAACGGGTCCGCCGCGGTCCGGATCCACCACGCCTTGAGCGTCTGCTTGCGCTGGGCGAGGTGGTCGGACTCGGAGAAGAACCCGGCCGACTCCGGGCGGGACAACAGGTAGGTGTAGGCCAGCGAGATCACGCCGCTGGCCGCCGGCGCAAGCAGCGCCCCTGTCTCGCCCAGGATCTTGCCCTCCGGCGGGCCGAACCCCGCGAGGTCGGCATAGGGGTGCAGTTCGGGCTGGTGACCGTGGTAGTCCCGCGGACCCTTGGGGCTGGTGAGCACCGGCTCCAGGATGATGCCGAGCTGCAGCATCAACTCGTCCATCCAGATGCCACCGATGGCCGAGAGTGTGATCGTGTCGCTGACCTCACCGAGGGCGAACAGCAACTCCCCCTGCAGCCAGCCCATCAGCCCGACGATCATCTGCGGCGGGAGCGGGACGTTGACCCCAGGGAACGTCGACCCGCCGCCGACGTGGGTGAGCTCGCGCAGGTAGCTGGCGAAACCCTCGTCGAAGGGGCCGGTCGAGGAGCGGGAGAGCCACTCCTCCAGATCCTCCCGGTCGACCACGGCGCCGGAGATCCCGGCCCGGGGCAGGCGGGAGCTGAGGTAGCTGGTGAGCAGCCCGGCGATCTCGGTGGCGAAGACCTCCAGGTCGGCGCCGCTCTCGAGCAGCATCAGGGCCTCGTCCGGGCCGAAGTTGGCGAAGTCGGCGAGCGGGTGGAAGCCGGAGGTGACCAGCGGCGCGCCGGGTGCCACCGCCATCGTTGCCTCCGGCTCGGCCGGGGCCTCGGGGATCAGCCTCCTGGTGCGGGAAACCTGTGCCATGTCACTTCCTCCTTCAAAGGTTGGACGGGTTCGGTGCCGCCGTGCGCGGGGTGTCTCCGGAGCGCCGGGAAGGGTCAGCGGCGGCCTGGGCCCGGCGGTACCGGCTTGGCGGGATGTTTCCGGGTCGTACCCCGAGCTTTCAGGGCAGCCCGCGGCTGGTCCATCGAGACCTCCCTTCCGGCCGTGATGGCCGTTGTATGGGGGCCGTAGCCGCAGTAAGCTGGAACCCAGTCGGGGCTGCCCTGCGGGGCCGGCCTAGATTGCGAAGGGTCCGTCTGGCCGGGCGGACCCTTCTCTTTTGTTTTTTGCATCATAGGGTCCGGGGGTTACAGCACTGTTTCCGGAGCGTAAAACCTGGACGCGGCTTTCCGCTGCCGCGCGTTGGGTGGCCTCGACCAAATGGGGTGGTCCGTAGGCGGCCGCGGCTGCCCCGAACGGGGTATCGAGAAGCTGCCTTTTCCCGCCGATCAAGAAGGTGCCGGCCACTTTCCGGGCGCCGGCTTCCGGGCAGGGCCCCTTCGTGGGTTCAGCCGGCGCCCGGATCCGGTCCGGTTCCCCGGCTC